>JAAZCH010000275.1 GCA_012513395.1 Tissierellia bacterium | reverse complement strand
TCATATAAATCCCTCTTAAGTAATATTTATTACAGTGACGTAATTCAGATAGATTGAGGAAAACGTTTTCTGTAATATTACTAGTAATAATACCACAGCATTTATCCATATGAAATTATTTCATTATTTTTTCATATAAAAAAGTGCCCATTAACGAGCACTCTCATGTTATTAGTACTAAAGGACAACATATCCTTCATTGTCACACTTTAATTCTAAAATCTTAATATCGCTTAATTTTTCGTCGTTCAATTTTTCTATGAAATCTTCTTCCAATGTTAGGCTAATCATAGTAGGTCCTGAGCCGCTTATATATGTTCCTATGGATCCATAATTTTTTGAAATTTCTTTTATTGAATCGTAGTCCTTTATCAATTCTTTTCTAAAGGGTTCGTGGAGATTGTCATGGAGAAAACTGCTTAAATCTTTATAATTTTTTTCTCCAATCAATGAAATTATCATGGCGGTGTTACTCATATTTTCTATGGCCTTTTTATAGTCGATTTCTTTAGGTAGGACACTTCTTGCCTTTTGTGTCGGAACTTCATATGGAGGTATGAAAGTTACAAAGTTAAGACTATCATCTATTTCCCTTTTGCAATAAAATGCTTTATCGTCTCTTACTGCCGAAACGCATAATCCTCCAAATATGGCTGGTGTAACATTATCGGGATGACCTTCTACTTCTATTGCTATCTCCAAAATTTCTATATCGGATAGATAATTATTGTTTAGATTATTGGCAAGGGCAATTCCTCCTACAATGAGACTAGCAGAAGATCCTAATCCTCGGGCTATTGGTATTTCTGAATCTAATATTTTTACAGAATAATTTGGAATGTCTTTTCCTATATATTCAAAATATTTTCCAAAGGCAATGTCAGCCAAGGTTTTCTTTTCTTTTTTTTCTTCTAATTCAAAGTAATTATATAAGTTTAAAGCTATTCCCATGGTGTCAAATCCTGGTCCTATATTCGCTGTAGTTGCAGGTACTCTAATTTTCATTTTATCTCTCCAAAATTTCCATGACTTTTTTCTTAATATCTCCAATTTTCAACGGATGCTTTTCTTCAATTTCTTTAGCCAACATATTTTCAATAGCCACTGGTATTTTAGAGTTTGTAAAATTATTAATCTTATTTATTTTTTCTTCCAAATTTCCTTCTATTTTAATGGCAAAAGCTTCTAAAATTGCATCTGGAAACTTGTATGGACTTGCCGTACTCACCACTAGTGCGTGATTTTTCGTAAGGCTAACTCCTTCGTAAGCAACTGCTGTATGTGGGTCTATTAAATATTTATGTTTTTCAAAAACTTCTTTTATTATCTCTTTCGTTCTTTTATCATCTGCAGAAATTCCTTTGATATAATCAGGTAATTTCCTAGGAAACTTGAAAGAACCTTTTTGTTTTAATTCATCATAGATGGAAACTATTTCTTCTGAATCGCCTTTTGAGATAGTGTATAGGAATCTCTCTAGGTTACTAGAAATTAGTATGTCCATAGAGGGTGTTAAAGTTTTCAAAAATTCTCTGTTAGCATTATAATATCCTGTATTGAAAAATTCTGTCAGCACATCATTGGAGTTAGAGGCGCATATTGCATTTTCTATAGGAACGCCCATAAATTTTGCGTATATTCCTGCTAATATGTCTCCAAAATTTCCCGTTGGTACAATTATATCTATTTTTTCCCCATCTTTTATGATTCCTTTTTCTAATAAAGTGACGTATGAATAAACATAATATGGTATTTGAGATATTAGTCTAGCGATATTTATGGAATTTGCTGAGCCTAAGTTTTTTCTATTTATTAGGCAATTTTCTTTTATGTCATCGTCAGCAAATATTTCTTTAACAGACCTTTGGGCATCATCGAAATTACCAGTTATGGAAAAAACTGAAGCATTTCCACCATCTGAGAGTTCCATCTGAAGCTTTTGTATATCCGATACGCCTCCATCAGGATAAAACACAGCAATCTCTGTCCTATCTTGGGATTTAAAACCTTCAAGGGCAGCGCTTCCCGTATCTCCTGATGTAGCGGTTAAAATTAATAATCTCTCTGTTATATTATTTACATCATATGCTGCTCTCATAAGACCCGGCAGCAAACTCAAGGCCATATCCTTAAAAGAACTAGTAGGTCCATGAAACAGTTCTAGAAATGAAATATTATCAAAGGTCTTTATCGGTGTGATTTCTTTTGAATTTTCAAATTTATAATTATAATTATTTACAATTTTTTCTAATTCTTCATATGAAATCTCTGGAAAATACAATTCTAAAATATTTATTGCTATTTCTTGATATGTCAAACCTCTGAAATCTTGGATATTTATAGTTGGAAACTCTTTGGGAAGAAATAATCCTCCTTCATCTGAAATTCCTTTGATTACAGCTTGAGTTCCCGTGATATTTACTTTATTGTCTCTTGTAGAAGTATATTTCATTTTTTCCTCTTAATCTTTATAGATATTCAATACGTCTGTTAGTATTGCAAATCCTGTGGGTCTTCCGCCAGCTCCTGGACCTTTAAATACTAATTTACCGCAGTTGTCACCTTCCACAACAATAGCATTTTCTCCATTAATTAATCCGCCAATAACTGAATCTTTTTTTACTATAGTCGGCTCGACTTTTGCTATTATTTTTCCGTTTTCTTTGTATGCGCTCGCTACTAATTTATATCTTTCTCCCCGTTCATTTAGTGCCTGTATGTCTTCTATGGATATTTCTGTAATTCCCTTAAGACTAATATCTTCTTCAGAAACTTTTTCTTTAAATGCTAAAGTAGAAAGTATTCTCAGTTTTCTCATAGTGTCAAAGCCTTCCACATCATCAGTAGGATCAGCTTCAGCAAATCCTATGTCTTGGGCTTCTTGAAGTGCAGATTTGTAGTCTTTCCCTTCCTCCATACTGGATAAAATGAAATTGCAGGTTCCGTTTAAAACTCCCTTTATAGACTTAACTTCATTTAGGTTTGCTATATTCTTTATAGATTCAATAATTGGAACCGCTCCCGCTACTGCCGCATCGTAATAAAATTTCACATCGTGATGATTTGCATATTCGATTAGCTCTTCCATATGCTTAGAAATCATAGCCTTGTTGGCAGTTACGATATTTTTTTGATTTTCCATTGCTCTTAACATTGCAGGAAATATTTTGTCGATGTTTCCTGTTACTTCTATAATCGTTTCTATTTCTTCATCATCGATGATGCTATATATATCGTCAGTAAAAATATGAAAATCGTCTCTGTCTTTGTAATTTTCTAGATTTCTAACTAGAACTTTTTTAATTGCAATAGGTTCACCAAGGTATTTTTCTAATATCTCTTTTCTTTCTTTAAATATTTCCAATACTCCACTTCCCACAGTTCCGCATCCTAATAATCCTAGATTTATCATTATTTCTCCCTCCAATGAAATTTATATTTTATTTTCTTTCTCAAATTTTTTATAGATACCGTTAATCGCTTTTTCAAAGTCTTCGTTTTCAACTCCAATGATTATATTCATTTCCCCACTGCCTTGACTAATCATTCGAATGTTTACTCCCTCTTCAGCAAGAGCACTAAATAACAAAGCACTTGTTCCCTTTGCGCGAACCATTCCTCTACCTACAACAGCGATAATCGCCATTCCTTTGGTTACTACTATTTCATCTGGGTCGCAATAAATTGAGATCTCCCCAGTAATTTTGCTTTCTTTTCCTTCAATTTGCACTGTTGGTACCACAAATGAAACTGTATCGATACTCGTAGGCATATGTTCTATATTTATTTCGTTGGATTCGAATATACTTGTCATTCTCCTATAAAATGATAAATCTTCTGACATATATACCTTCTCCACACGAATTACTGTAAAATCTTTTTTACCTGCTATTCCAGTTATTACACTTTTAGTATCTCCTGCGATTTCATCTGGCAAAATCATGGTTCCTGGATCCTCAGGGCTATTGGTGTTTAATATTTGTATAGGAATTCCTAAATCCTTTATTGGAAAGATAGCCTCCTCGTGAAGAACTGGAGCTCCCATGTATGACAGTTCCCTAAGCTCTTTGTAAGTTACAGTAGCCATAGGTAATCCTTCGCCTACAATTTTTGGATCTGCTATATAAAATCCCGACACGTCTGTCCAGTTTTCATATTTTTCTGCATTGATACCTGCTGCTAAAATGGAACCTGAAATATCTGAACCACCTCTAGAGAAGGTTTCGATTTTGCCCTTTTCATTTAATCCGTAAAAACCTGGAACTACTACATAATCTTCTGGACCAATTTTACTTGCGATGAGCTCTTTGCTCTTTTCCATATCTGGTTTTCCGTTAGAAATCCTAATAACTTCTTTGGCATCCAAAAATTTAAATCCCAGATAATCTGCCAAGAGTTTTCCATTTAAATACTCACCACGACTTGCAAAATAAGATTGATCTCTTCCCTTATTGAACTCCTCACTGATTAAATCCATTTCTTTTTCAATGTCAATTTCTAAGCCTAATTCGTTTTTTATTTCTATATATCGTCTTCTAACTATGTTGAAAACTTCTTCGAAGTTCAGTTTATGTGAACCCAATTGATGGCACATGAGTAGTAAATCCGTTACTTTATGCTTTTCATCTTCATTTTTACCTGGAGCTGAAGGCACTACTACTTTAATATTCGGGTTACTTAAAACGATATCTTTTACCTTTTTAAATTGTTCTCCATTGGATAGTGACGAACCACCAAATTTTGCAATTATTATATTATCCATAATCTCCCCCTAAAATAAAAAACTCGCCCCAAAAGGACGAGCAAAATTACGCACGTTCCCACCTTAAAATAGTGAATGTGAGAATATAACGAACCATCGCACTATCTTACTAATTTCTGATAGCGAGCTCAGAGGTGGTTTTTCGTCAATTTTAGTCCAGGAAATCTTTCAGCCGGTGAATTTCCCTCTCTTAGGCATTCCATCAATTACTTGTCCTCTTCAAAGCTTTTTTATACTCTACCATTGATTTATTTTAAAGTCAAGGGAAAATATTCTTTTTAAGTTTAGTATATGTAAAAATAAATTGTAGTATCATTATTAAATATAATCTAAAAAATAAAAGAAAATTTTTAATTAATATGTTTAAAGAAAATATTTTAGGTTATAATAGTAATAGTTATCAATACAGTGAATATTTTAAGTTACATAACCAAAAATAAAGGAGAACTAATATGACTTTTAAATTAGAAGACTTAAAATATGATTACAATGCACTGGAAGAAGTAATAGATGAAGAAACAATGAGAATCCACCATGGAAAGCATCATCAAGCATATGTGGATAATTTAAATAAAGCAGTGGATGGAACTGAATTTGCAGAAAAAACTCTTGAAGAGCTTTTGACAGATTTAGAATCTCTGCCTGAGTCAATAAGAACAGCGGTTAGAAACAATGGCGGAGGTCATTATAACCATACACTATTTTGGGAAACCATGACACCAGGTGGTTCTAATGAACCAGTAGGTGAATTAAAAACTGCATTAGAAGAAACATTTGGATCTTTCGACGAATTTAAAGAAAAGTTTGAAGCTGCAGGAGCAGGTAGATTCGGTTCAGGTTGGGTAAATCTGGTTGAAAAGGATGGAAAATTAGAAATAGTTTCTAATCCAAATCAAGATTCTCCAATTAGCGATGGCCAAAAGGTTGTTATTGGAAATGACGTTTGGGAACACGCTTACTATCTAAGATACCAAAACAGAAGACCTGAATATCTTAAAAATTGGTGGAAAGTAGTCAACTGGGACGTTGCAGAAAAAAGATTTACAAATAAATAAGATAACTGAGCTGATGGATAAAACCGTCAGCTTTTTTGTGTTTTTTATTTTCTCAGTTTAATTTTATATATAAATAATAACTGTAAAAATCTTTACAAATTTGATATATCTTTGTGAATATGATAATTTAAAATTATTAGGAGGAATGCGTCATGAAAATAAAAAACATGTTATCTGAAAAATCTACAAACTGGAAAATTTGGTACGCAATATTTCCCTTTTTAAGTATGCTTGTTGCTTCCTTTTTTGTAAGCTTTCTCTCTGGCATTAATGGCGTTGCCCAATTATCGCCTTTGTTGCAGTTTATTATAATGGCAGTGTTCAGTTTAGGTTGTGTAACTTTAATTTCGAAAAAGTTTCCAACTTCAATGGACTTAGGCTTTGACACTAAGACTTTGAGTAAGAGAAATGTAATAATTATTTTAAGTGTTTTTGTCATAACACATTTATCATTTTTCTTTTTAAGTAAAATAAGTGGCATTACTACAGATGCTAAGGCTGAATTTACTAATACTGGCTTTGGTAATAATTCTTTCTCAGATTTAATTTTGATAATCTCTACCGTAATTTTTGCACCGATTTTTGAAGAGATTGTTTATCGTGGGATTATGCTTCGCTCGATTCACGATGGAATGTTAAAACATTTTCCAAAGTCCAAATCCATTTTTGGACTTCCTGCAATTACCGCCATCACCATTACAGCAATTGCTTTTATTTTGCCTCACGTCGCCAATTTATCTATAAATGTTATGACCTTGGCATATTTTATTACAAGCGCTGGATTTAGTGTGGTCTATTTGCTCACTGGATCCATGGTTGCAGCTATGGTAAGTCACTCCCTCCAAAGTGCTTATGCTTTTTCGAATTTATTAATTTATGGACATGGTGACTATAAATTGTCGCCAATTATTTACTTGATAAGTTTTGGAGCGCCGGTAATTGTATTTGTAATTGGAGAAGTGATTCGAAAATTGTATAATAAATTTAAACTTTAATAATCTAAAAAAATATCGTTAAAATAATAGAATGACTCCTGTGCTTTAGTTTTCACATCACATTGAGTCATTCTATTATTTAATATAATAAAATACATATTTTAAATTTAGATATTTTCCAATACTTCGTCTATATCAGGTAATTCTGGCATTTTGTATTTTTTTACCCAAGCTACTTTTCCTTCTTCGTCTACCAACACATTAGCTCTTTGACTAGTTCCAAAATCTTCGTTGTATAGACCGTAATCTTTAGCCATTTTACCTTTAGGTTCGAAATCTGCAAGTATCTTAATTTCTTCCAATCCTAATGAATGAGCCCACACACCCTTGCTCGGCTGAGGATCCACAGAAATTCCCAATACCGCATCTACTCCTTTTTTCTTTATTTCTTTATAGTGGCTTTCCAAAGCTCTCATCTGGTCAATGCATACTGGCGTCCATGCAAGAGGATGAAAAGAAATTAATACTCTTTTCCCTTTCAAATCTGATAGTTTTACTTTTTTTCCCTCTTGATCTTCTAATTCAAAATCTGGTGCCATATCGCCTATTTTAATCATGTTTTTCCTCCTAAATTTTTGTTATATTTTATTTAAAAATTGAACCCATAATTTTTGAAAACTTAGGGTTCAATTTTAAATCTACAATATGATTTTAATCTTAACAGTCTATGCCGCCGTCAACTCTAATTAATTGGCCAGTCAAAAATGCTGATTGTTCTGTAACTAAGAACAATACTACATTTCCTATATCATTGCCTGTGCCTAATCTCTGAAGTGGGCTCATCAGTCTCATTGGCTCAACTGCATCTGCGCCTCCGGCAGAATCTAGCATTTCAGTTTGGATAGCACCTGGAAGAATAGCATTTACTCTAATTTCAGGTCCCAAATCTCTAGCTAATGCTCTTGTAAGTCCATTCATAGCATGTTTGGATGCAGTGTATGCAGAAACTCCCCAGCGTGCTGCAGTTCCAGCTACTGAAGAAGTGTTGACAATATGACCTGCTCCTTTTTCTTTCATTATTGGAGCTACTTTTTGAGCTAACAATAATGGCGCATATACGTTAACTTGGAAAACTCTATTCCATTCTTCCTTGTCAATGGTTTGGGTGTCTTTATAAGTGATTATTCCCGCATTGTTAAATAGAATGTCTACTGTTCCAAATTCTTCTACAGTTTTGTCTACGATATTCGCTACATCTTCATCGTTGGTCATATCTGCTACAACGTACATAGCTTCTCCGCCATCAGATTTAATTTTTTCTACTACTTCTTTAGCTCTATCTTCTCTTCTACCAACTATTACAACTTTAGCACCTTCTCCTGCTAGTAAAAATGCAGTATCTCTACCCATTCCTGAAGTTGAACCAGTTACAATTGCTACCTTTCCTTTAAGTTTCCCCAT
>JAAZCH010000274.1 GCA_012513395.1 Tissierellia bacterium | reverse complement strand
TTCGCAGGATATTACCGAAACGCTTTTGGAGAGGGGCAAAAAATCGATCCACAGTGCACTAGGGATACATGTGCCCCTTACCATAGTAGAACCGGGGACGCTTCCAAGGTTTGAAGGAAAATCGAAACATATAGTAAGAGAGTAGAGGGTTTCACACTCTCCCTAACTAGCTGCTACTACTTGACATAAATACCGACATAAAATATCAGTATCCCAATTGTTTTCTGTCGGTATTTATGTCTAAGATTTAGAAATAATCTATTTACTTAAATGCTGAGTTTTGTAAAGTTCAGCATAGACACCGTTTTTTTTCATTAAACATTCGTGATCTCCATCCTCAATAATATTTCCACTATCAAGTACAAGGATTCTATCTGCATTTCTAACAGTAGATAATCTATGAGCGATAACAAAGGTTGTTCTGCCAATTATTAGACTATCAAAAGTTTCTTGTATTTTAGTTTCAGTAACACTATCAAGTGCAGAAGTTGCTTCATCTAAAATTAGGACTGGCGGATCTTTTAAAAATATACGGGCTATAGAAATACGTTGTTTCTGTCCACCGGAAAGCATCGCACCGCGTTCTCCGACAAAAGTATTAAATCCATCAGACATAGCAATAATATCATCATAAATCTCAGCCTGTTTTGCTGCTATTGCCACTTCCCTAAGAGTAGCATCAGGTCTACCGTATCTAATATTTTCAAAAATACTATCAGCAAAAAGGAATACTTCTTGTTCCACAACTCCGATATTTTTATGCAAAGATTCTTGTGTGACGTTACGTATATCTATATGGTCAAGTAAGATCTGTCCTTCATCAACATCGTAGAATCGAGGAATCAATTTACATAATGTTGATTTCCCTCCGCCCGATTTGCCTACGACAGCAATTGTTTCGCCGGGGTCAACGTGAAGAGAAATATTGTGTAATACAGGAATTCCTTTCTTATAGGAAAAGTTAATGTTTATAATATCTAATTCGCCTTTTACTCTGCCTAGCTCTATAGCATTAGGGGAATCTTTCATTTCTGTTTCAGTACGCATCATATCTACAAAACGTACAAGTCCGGCTTCACCTTTTGCAAATAGTTCAGCAAAATTTGAAAGCTTCCTAATTGGAGTTATAAAAGTGGCAATGTATAAACTAAAGGTGATCAAATCAATTTGATTCATCTGTCCTTTCATAATCAATATACCACCTACTAAGATAACCGTTGCAGGAAGAATGCAGAGGAAAAATTCCATTGTGGCATTGAAATGTCCCATAGTTTTATAAAATTTAGTTTTAGATGTTTTGAAGGCATTATTTGATTCACTAAACTTATCAAATTCTGAATCTTCATTTGCAAACGCTTTTGCTGTTTTCATGCCAGAAATCCCTGATTCAATGTTCACATTAATGGAAGCAGTTTTTTCTTTCACTTCTAGAGAGGCTTTTGACATTGCAGAACGTCTATTCCATACAACTAATAAAAATATAGGCAAAATTAAAGCAATAACCAAAGTTAATTTCCATTGAATAGTGAATAAGATGCTGAGCGATCCTATTATTGTTAAGGTGGATATAAAAACATCTTCAGGACCATGATGAGCAAGTTCAGTTATATCAAATAAATCCGCTGTCAATCTACTCATTAGTTGACCTGTACGGTTTTTATCAAAGTATCCATAGGATAATTCCTGCATATGCTGAAATAAATCGCTTCTTATATCTGCTTCTACCAATACACCGAAAGCGTGGCCATAGTAAGTTATTACATAGTAGAAAAAAGCCCTTAATGTATAGGCAGCTAGCATAATTACCATAATGGTTATAAAGGTTTTATAAGCATTAACAGGCAGTAGCTGATATAGAGAATAACGAGTTATTGCTGGAAATGATAAGTCAATAGCTGCAATTAAGAATGCACATGACATGTCTAATATAAATAATTTTTTGTGTGGTTTAAAATATGAGAAGAATATTGAAATTAAAGATCTATTTTGAAATTCCTTTGTATTCATTTTCGGGTCTTTCCCTTTCTTTTATGCTT
>JAAZCH010000273.1 GCA_012513395.1 Tissierellia bacterium | reverse complement strand
GCATTTTTTTCAGCAAGTAATCTGTTGAAAATATCTCCACCACCTGCATCTACAAACTCTAAATCAAATCCTTGACCCTTTGCTTGCTCAGCTAGCCACTCAGATCTTCCATCGGATAGGGAGTTGGAATAAACTGTAAGTAATCACATTGTAAAATTAATATTAAGTCACGAAAATCACAAATAATTTATGCGATGTATAGTATAATGTTGTTAATCAAAATGTCATTTTACTAAATTATTGCAATTGTTATGTAATATTATTTAAAAGTTAAACTCCATAGGTGAAAGGAGTAGATTATGGCGACAATAAAAGATATTGCTAGACTAGCTGGGGTTTCCCACGGAACCGTTTCAAACGTTCTCAACAAAACTGGAAAAGTCAGTTTAGAAAAAATAAAAGCCGTAGAAAAAGCAGCCAAGGAATTGGGATATGTATATAATGTAAGTGCCAAAGGCCTTAAAAAGGGAGCTTTTAAGCGAGTTTCTCTTATAGTGCCATCCTTTCAAATTAATATTTACAGAGATTTGTACTTAGGACTTCAACAATCACTCCACGAAGCTGGTTATGAAATTTCTCTTTATAACACTGATGATATTCCAGGAAATGAAATACAACTCATAGAAGATCTGAAAATGTCTTCCCAAAGTTCCATCGTAGTTGTTTCTTGCTTAAAGGACACAAGTTATTACGATTTTTTTAACATTCCTGTAATATTCGTGAATCGTTCCAATTTAAATGATCATATAAATCATTACTTCATAAGCTTTGATTTTAAAAAAGCAGGAATTGAGATTGGAAGTTTTATTAATAAAAACGAATACAAAAACATTGCATACTTCACATCTTCTAGGCAATATAAGGATTCTAAAGAATTTATAGATTGTCTAAAGAGCAATTTGCAAAACGATGCTAGCATAAGATCCTTCAGTTCAGATGTAAATCTAGCTGTTAAAAAAGCATTTGATATCTTAGAGTCTGAAAAATTTGATTTAATTATTACATCAGATAGCGAAAGAGCAGAAGCCATTTTAACTGCGTCTAGATTTTCTGACGATTATAAAACGCCCATATTGACACTGGATTCTTTCAGAACTTTTTCCAGCAATCATTACAAATCCTATGAGATGAATTATAAATACATGGGACTTTATATCGCCAACTCAATCAGAAACTTCGCCGAAGCAGAAGGAAAAATGGAAAAGGAAAAAATATTATCTAACCAATACTTCAGATTTTTCCACCAGGCTTCAAAAAAGACAAAAGACAAAGTATTAAAAATGCTCACATTAATTTCCCCATCTTCTGAAGCGTTAAAAAATTTAGCGCCAGAATTTGAAAAGTCCACAGGAATTAGATTGCAAATAACAGCTCTGCCCTATGACGATTTACACAATCACATATCACTACTAAATCGAGAATATTATTTTGATTTGGTCAGAATGGATGTGGCAATTTTAAAGGAATTTGGCGAAGACATTTATCAAGAAATAATTGAAACAGAAGAACTAAATAATATTTTAAAATTTTTGGAAAATGACTGTTTGAAATTCTTTACCAGAATAAAAAACCAAGTCTACGCCCTGCCCTTCGACCCAAGTGTGCAGATTTTATTGTACAGAAAGGACTTGTTTGATGATGCATTCTTGCAACGAGCCTATTATGAACTAAACAGAGAAGAATTGACTATTCCAAAAAATTTTGAAAAATACAATAAGGTGGCGAAATTTTTTACCAAGAAATTTAACAAAAAATCCCCAACAGAATATGGCAGCACCATAACCTTCGGCTCACCGGTAGTAGCGGCCTGTGATTTTCTGCCGCGATTTTTATATGAAACTGAGGGAGTTATTCAAAATAAAAACGGAGACTTGAAACACGATGAATTGAAAGAATCTCTAGAAAATTATCTCGAGACCTTTGAATACTCTATAAAAGAAAATAATTCTTGGTGGAGAGATTCTACCCAAGAATTCGCCAAAGGTAACGCCGCCATGGCTATAGTATTTTCCAATCACGCATCCTATATAGCCGACAGTAAATTGTCTGAAGTAGCAGGCAGAGTCGGTGGAGCATTAATTCCAGGCTCAAATCCCTTACTTGGTGGAGGAGTTATAGGAATTAGCAAACACAGCCCCCAAGTCCATGAGTGTATGGAATTTTTCAAATGGTTTTACAATACTGACATCACCTCAGCCCTAACACTACTAGGAGGATCTTCCCCTAATTTTAAAGAAGTAGAAGATTTTGATTTGCTAAGCATCTACCCCTGGATTTCTGTAATAAGCGAAAGCTTTAATCTAGGAACAAGAAGCCTAACCCAAGATGCCACAAAGGAAATGACCCTCAGCCAATTCGAAAATATAATAGGAAGCGCAGTTAGAAATATCGTAAATAAAAATATGAATATAGAAGAAGCTATGAGATTTATCGAGATTATGTATTCATCGAATTAATAAAAGACGTATTCGATTGTCAAAAACAAGGCGAATACGTCTTTTATAATAATTATTATATATTCCTATTTATCTAAACCACTATAGAAATTTGCATCCAACATTAATACATCATACTCTAGCTCGTATTTTGGTAATAAATGTCTTAAAATATTAAACTTGTCCCAGTTGCTAGAGGAAGTAATAACATATACACCATCATCTATTTTTCTATACTTACTTGCATTATCATCACCAATCGTTTTTCTAAATGTATATGCAACTGCACCGTCTTTTATATTCATCTCAACAGCCTCTATAATCGGAGTAGGATCAATGTTATAAAGTTCTTTAATAACTTCTTCATACATATCTACCCACGTATTCGCTTCACGATATTCATCATTTATAAATGCAAATCCCTTTATTGAATAATTAGTAAATTGGCTAGGATCTCCGTCAAATGGTACAAGTTCATCTACTTCTATAATAGGCTTATAATCGCTCACTGGCATTTTCCAGATTGTCAATGCTCTTTCAATAATAGAATCCCTTCTGGAAACTATTTCTTCCTCTCCCCAAACGTCTACTTTTGACGGTATACTATTTAAAAATTTAAAATTGCTATCTTTAAAACCTTTCTCAATATTTTTCTTTTCTTCAAAAGAACGATTGCTATAAGACGAATTATATCCCGTCAATGTCAAATTTCCAATTGAATTTAAAAATTGTTCGTGAATTTGCTGATGATGACCACCTATTTGCTCTTTCCAAGTACTGCTAAGTTTTTGTGGCATTATGTGTTCTATACTAAATGTTCCAGATTCGAGACCGCCATAAATATCTATAACTTCATTACTATCTTTGTTTTCTAATCTTTCAAACAAAAAGTTTCTGAAAAATCTATTTATATTATAAAAATTCCTTTGTTTAAAAGATTGGACTACCATTTCATCATCAGGAAATATAGCTGTTCCTTTTTTATTTAGTAATAAGTACGAAATAATATTAGAAGGAGATGATGAATGATTATTGTTTTGTTGTATTTTTATCATATCTCTAAATAAAACCGCAAATACTTTATTAAGTGCGTTGGAAGATTGTTGGGTAATCATTCTTCTTGCTATATAATTTTCGATGACTTGCAAAATTTCAATAACATCATTTTCAGTTAAATTATTGTTATTATAATCATGCAATATAGACATAATAAATGGCTTCAAGACATTCACATCTAATTTGACAAATCGCTTTAATTGATAGTTAATTTCTGATGAGTCTGTATTCATCAAACTAATTTGCTCATAAGTTTTAGCATAATCCATTAAGTCATCAAAGAAATCTCGTTTTTTATTAATATAATTGCTATTATAAAATTTCTTAAATTCTTCATAGACTTGATTTTTATTGGGATATGCTGAATTCTTCACTGTCAAATAATCCCTGAAAAAATCTTCCAGACTAAATAATGTCAATTCTTCAATAGTTTGCCAGTAAGTATTATATAGATAGTTTTGTTCCCCTATATTTTCATTCATTAAAAGAAAATTCCGAATTTTGTCTGATTCTTTTAAGTCTAACCCAGTTGAATTTAAACTCTCAAAGATAAGCTGTGCATCATCTTCAGGCAGATTCAAATTAATTTCAATAAATTGTAGCTTTTCAATTGACTCAATTAAATCATCGATACCAATTCTCTTGCTTTCAATCACTTCATAAAAATATATATAATTCTTTGTAACATTTGATGCTTGTTTAAAAAATTTCGAATTACTAAAAAGTGATTTATATGCTTCATAATCTCTTGGATTAGAATGAAGTTTTATATTTTCTTGACTTTTCTTCTTTTTATTAACCAAATAATTAGAATATAAAATATTTGGATCATACTCCGTATCAAGATTATTTGCCATAATATAATTATATATCGCAAGCATCAATAATGATACCGTTGTAATGCGCTGTTGTCCGTCTATAACGATAGTTTGGTTCGATAAATCTCCTGGCTTGACTACTATACTTCCAAAAAAATGTGTTGATATATCTTTTTCATGAAGGTTGAGTAAATCCGTTATTAATCTTTCACAATTGCTCCTTTTCCAGTCATAATTCCTCTGATAGTAAGGTATTTCTATATAGTTTTGACCTTGAATAAATTCCAATGCATTCACAGGACTTCCTTGCATTTATATTCCTCCTAAATTACAAATTATAATGTATATTAAATATTTTTATTCTATTCTATATTACTAGGTTAACTGTTATAAATTTTATTTCATATTTAAGTATAACAAATAATACCAATATTTAAAACTTTATAGATAAAAACCCCCAAATCTTTGTCCGGATCTAGGGGGGCGGTTTATTTTCCAATAGGTTCTATATTTTTTTGTATTTTTGGTTTTTGCTGTTGGGTTTATCTGGAATCGTTCTTTCTATCAATCCTTTTTCCAATGCAGGATTTAAATAGTTTTTTCTAAAAGTAGGTCTGTGTGACATACCCAGTCTATCCATAATCTCCAATGCAGACAGAGTTTCTTGTCCCAATGCATTCAACAATTTTTGTATTTCTTTTTCAACTTGGTCGTTATCTTGGTCGTTATCTTGGTCGCTTTCAATGCTTTCCAATTCCAACAAACTTTCTAAAATAATTTCCAGCATTAATTCTACAAAATTTTTGCAATATCCTTTTTTATTTCCAATTTCAAAGGCTTCGTAATATTCCTTTTGTCGTGATAGAATTAATTCTTCTATAGGAAGCCAATAGAATATTTTGTTCCATTGACCTAAAAGCATACTATGCCACATTCTTCCTATTCTTCCATTTCCATCTTCAAAAGGATGAATGAATTCAAATTCATAATGAAAAATACAACTTTTCACCAGAATATGCATTTCACTTTGTTTATACCATGTAAACAATTCTTCTATTAACCCATGAACAAGATTTGCAGGCGGTGCCATGTGAACTAAGTTACTCCCTTCAAAAACCCCTACTCCTCCGGTGCGAAATATTCCATTTTCTCTTATGAGTCCCTGGGTCATAGTTTTATGAGCTAATAACAAATCCTCAATTTTCAAAGGGTCTAAGCTAATCATTTTTTCATATACTTCATATGCATTTTGCACTTCTTTTATTTCATTGGGATTGCCTAAAATCCTTTTACCATCTATTATTGCAGTAACTTGAT
>JAAZCH010000272.1 GCA_012513395.1 Tissierellia bacterium | reverse complement strand
TAAAGAAAATTGTAAATTTAAGGCCATTAACTATGATGGAGACAAAAATAAATACACTATTAATCCTTATGGATGTGAAGGCTGTTCAGTCTGCCAATTTCTTTGTCCAGAAGATGCTATAAGCATGGAAAAAGATGTAGCAGGTCAGTTGATCCTCTATGATAAGGAGCAAATATTTTCAACAGCAAAATTAAAAATGGGCAGTGGTAACTCTGGACTTTTAGTTTCTGAAGTAAAAAAACAAGTAAAATCTACAAATAGAGGTATAGAATTTTCTATTATAGATGGCTCTCCAGGAATAGGTTGCCCTGTTATAGCATCAATTACAGGAGTAGATATGATTTTACTAGTAGCAGAACCAACTATATCTGGGATTAGTGACTTAATGAGAATCATAGATACAGCCAATCATTTTAAGGTGCCCATGGTACTTACTATAAACAAATATGATATAAATGAGGATTTATCAAAGAAGATCGAAGCTATATGTAGGGAAAAAGAAATAGATTTTGTGGGGAAGATCCCCTACGACAAAAAGGCAGTTGAAGCAGTTAATAAGAGACTTACAGTTGTTGATATAGATTGTCAAGCAGGAAAAAGCATTAAGAAGGTTTTTGATAAAACTATGAATTTATTTTTAAAGAACAAAGAAAATGAATAAGGGGTGTCAATGAATGGAAGATTGCGATAACAATTGCTCTGCCTGTAGTCTAGATTGTGATGACAGGACAGAAGAGATTGATTTTAGAGAAAACCTTAATGAACATAGCAAGGTGAAAAAAGTTATAGGAGTAGTTAGTGGTAAAGGTGGGGTAGGAAAATCCCTAGTAACCTCCTTACTAGCTGTTGCTATGAATAGACGAGGATACAAGACTGCAATTTTAGATGCAGATATAACAGGACCCTCAATTCCTAAAAGTTTTGGAATTGAGGGAAAGGCTGTAGGTAATAAACTAGGACTTCTTCCTAGAAAGAGTAGAACAAACATTGATATAATGTCAATCAATTTACTACTAGACAATGTAACAGATCCGGTAGTATGGAGAGGACCTATAATTGCAGGGACTGTCAAGCAATTTTGGACAGATGTAATATGGGAAGATATTGATTACATGTTTATAGACCTACCACCAGGAACAGGGGATGTTCCCCTAACGGTTTTTCAATCAATTGCTATTGATGGAATAGTTATAGTTACTTCTCCACAAGAGCTAGTTAGCATGATTGTAGCCAAGGCTGTAAATATGGCTAAACTTATGAAGGTTCCTATTCTAGGAATTGTAGAGAATATGTCTTATTTTGAATGTCCAGACAATAAGAAGCAATATAATATTTTTGGAGATAGTAAACTTGAATCCATAAGCAAGGAATTTAAGATAGATATCTTTGATAAACTGCCTATAGATCCAACTATAGCAAGACTATGTGACAAGGGTGAAATAGAAACAATAAATATACTAGACAATAGATTCTTAAACAATCTATGCAATAAATTGGAAAATACATGGAGGGATAAGATTTGAAAATAGCAATAGCAAGTGAAAATAAAATGGTAAGTCAACATTTTGGTCACTGTGAGACCTTTGAAATCTTTAACACAAAAAGTGGAGAGATTATTAGTGAAGAATCATTGGAAAACCCTGGTCACAAACCCGGATTTTTACCAAGATTTTTAAATGAAAATGGAGTAAATGTAATCATATCTGGTGGCATGGGGCAGGCAGCAGTGGATATCTTCAATGAAAATAATATTGAGGTTATAGTAGGAGCTAAGGGTTCAGCCAAAGACTTAGCAAAAGCTTATCTAAAGGGAGAACTAGAATCTACCGGTTATATTTGTCATGACCATAACCATTAATTTTTATAAATAAGTAGAAATTCAACCTTAAGGGTAATTTAGGGTTGAATTTTTAAATATAAATACTGGAGGGTACAATGCAAAATATTATATTTTATTCATTAGCACTGGGTACTGTGATAGTATAAAGCTTAGTATGGATAGGAAAGATTGAATCGTATTTCAATCGTGCAGTAACCCATATATCCATCGGGGTAGAGAAGGATACTTGACCATTTGAATCTGCATTTAGTGGAATTTCAAATTGAAGATTGTCAATTAGTGTGCATTAATTATTTTAATCTACTCAAATAGTAGGACAAGACTACATGTAAAGGCATATTATTTTGAGAGAAATACTGGGATTAGTACAGCATATATTGAATCATCAAATCTATCTAATCCAGCACTATCAAATGGTCTAGAATGGAATTTAAAAGTATCGGAATATACTTCTAAAGATGTTTTAAATAGCTTTATAAAAACCTTTGAAACATATTGGAATGATGGAGAATTTAAAACCTTTAGATCAAGTGATAAAGAAGATAAAAAGGAATTTAAAAAAGCCTTGAGTATAAAGACAAAGGACGATTCTCTTTATATTTTCTTTGACTTAAAACCATATTCTCATCAAGGGGAGATATTAGAAGATTTAAAACTTGAGAGAGAAGAGTATGGTTCATATAGAAATTTAATAGTCGCTGCAATTGGAACAGGAAAAACTTTTACAGCTTTCCAAATAGTGTGGAAACTACTACAAACAAAAACTGTACGCAGAGTTCTCTATCTAGCAGATAGAAATATTCTCATAGACCAAACTATGCAACAAGATTTTTCACCCTTTGAAAAG
>JAAZCH010000271.1 GCA_012513395.1 Tissierellia bacterium | reverse complement strand
CGGTAGTGGTTCCCTGCTTTTACAGATGAAAAAACAATTTGATGAAGATATTATTGACGAAGGTTTCTTTGGTCAAGAAATTAATATGACTAATTTTAACCTTGCACGTATGAATATGTTTTTGCATAATGTAAACTATAATGATTTTTCGATTATGAGGGGAGATACATTACTGAATCCATTGCATCAAGATGAAAAACCCTTTGATGCCATTGTATCCAATCCCCCATATTCGATAAAATGGGTAGGAGATGGAGATCCTACACTTATCAATGACGAAAGATTCGCTCCAGCTGGAAAACTTGCACCAAAATCTTACGCAGACTATGCATTCATTATGCACTCTTTACATTATCTTTCAAGTAAAGGAAGGGCTGCTATAGTATGTTTTCCTGGCATTTTTTATAGAAGCGGAGCGGAAAAGACAATACGAAAATATTTAGTAGATAACAACTTTGTGGACTGTATTATTCAATTGCCAGAAAATCTATTTTTTGGAACTTCAATCGCTACCTGTATTTTGGTTTTAGCAAAAAATAAAACAGAAAATAAGGTTTTATTTATAGACGCAAGTCAAGAGTTTAAGAAGGAAGTTAATAACAATATTTTAGAGAAAAAGAATATCGACACAATCGTTGAAGAGTTTAGAGAACGAACAGATAAAGAATATTTTTCTAGATATGTGGATAGAAGCGAAATAGAAGAAAATGATTATAACCTATCTGTATCCACCTATGTAGAAAAAGAAGATACTAGAGAGATTATCGACATAGAAGTATTAAACAAAGAAATTGAAGAAACAGTCAAAAAAATCGATGAATTACGAGCTTCTATAAATGAAATTGTAAAGGAACTTGGAAATGAATAATGAAATTATTATTTATAATACAGAAGATGGAGAATCTAAGATACATCAAAAAAAAGAAAAAGGCACTGTATGGTTAAATCAAAGTGAGATAGCAGAACTTTTCCAAACCAGCAAACAAAATATTAGTAAACATATAAAATCGATTTTTGAAGATGAAGAGTTGGATGAAAAAGCAACTGTAAACTATAAGTTGACAGTTCAATTAGAAGGAACCCGTGAAGTTAGTAGGGAAATCGCTGAAAAAAGGAGCTAGTCAAGATGAATAATATCCTTGAGATGATAAAGAATGAAAAGGTGGAGTGGAAAAAGCTGGGGGAAGTATTTTATACAAGAACAGGTTATACACCTTCAAAAAGGAAGAGGGAATATTGGGAAAAAGGGACAATACCATGGATTACAATAGATGATATAAGAGATAAGGGGAGAGTACTTAAGGATGCTAATGTAAAGATATCAAATAAAGCAGTGAAGAAAAACACTTTTAAGTCTAATTCTATTATTATGTCTACAATAGCAACCATTGGAGAATATGCTCTGGTAAAGATGGACTTTGTTGCGAACCAACAGTTTATTGTTTTTACACTTAAAGAAGACTATTATGATAAAATAAATATGGAATATATGAGACATTATTTTAGTGAAATTTCTCGATTTTGTAAAAAAAACATCAGAATTTCTAGTGTTCCAACAGTCGGTACCGATACAATTTTAAAAATTAAAATCCCAATTCCATCCATAGAAATACAAGAAAAAATTGTTAAAACTCTTGATGAATTTACAGATTATGTTACTGAATTACAGTCTGAAT
>JAAZCH010000270.1 GCA_012513395.1 Tissierellia bacterium | reverse complement strand
GTAGTTCAAGCAAATGCAATGCTAGCATTCCCAGCGATGATTCAAGAGCACGAAAGAGATATGACATTTTGGCAAACTGAGTGGAGCTATATACCACAAATTTGTATAATGCTAAGTGGAGCAATGGCACAAATGCAAGTTATCCTAGAGCATATGATAGTACACGAAGACAATATCAAACGTAATCTGATGTTCACAAAAGGACTAATCGTATCTGAAAATATTATGCTTGTGTTGGGTAAGTTCTTAGGCAGACAAGACTCCCACGACGTAATCTATGAAGCATCTATGAAAGCATTCGACGAAGATAGACCTCTTGAAGAAATCCTTCTAGAAGATGAAAGAGTAACTTCAAAAATCGACCCACAAATCATCCACGACACTCTAGATCCTATGAATTACATTGGAGATTGTCCAGAATTTGTGGATAGAGCAGTAAAAAAATGGTCCAAATAATTTCATAAGGACACTCTATAAATAATAAGACCAAAATCCCGTAGGCAGATAAGTCACGGGATTTTGGCATTTTTAAATACATTCAGTTATTATGTAATCTATAAAGGATCTGGCGCTTACAGATAAATATCGATTTTTATTCCACATCAATCCCGTTTTAAATCTTATGGGCTTTTCAAAGGATTTTGCAATTATAGAAGAAGTATCTTTTATTATAGAAATGCTGTCATCCAAGGTTACAGAAATTGCCAAGCCCTGGGACACGACATCGAAAACCGTGGACTGTTCCATTACATATATGTAATTAGGCGATATTCCCAACTTCAAGAGCTCTTCCGTTATGCGCTCTTCCGTAAAGGTAGTCCCCTTTTTGTACATAATAATATCTTCTCCATACAAATCTCCAATACTAACTGCTTCTTTTTTGGCAAAGGGATGTTCAGGACCGACAATGACTTTAATTTCCATTTCTTTTACTTCTTGAATCTCTATATTTTCATTATCTCCCCATTCCACCACCCCATATCCCAATTCAATATCGTCATTTAAAAGAGCGTCGATAATTTCCAAAGTTCCAATATCTTTAAACTCTATTTCAATATCTGGATAAAGAAAAGGGAATCTCTCTATAACTACAGGCCATAGCCAAGACCCCACAGTAGATGGAAATGCCATTTTTAAAATTCTTTTCTTGTTCATGGCCATGTCCTTAATTAGCTCTTGCAAGTTTTTAGCATCTCCTAACAATTTTTCAGTGTGAGCTAAAAATATCTCCCCCTCATGGGTAAGTATGACTTTTTTATTATCTCTAATTATGAGTTTAGTACCCAATTCTTCCTCTAGTTTTTGGATGCTTACAGATATAGTAGGTTGAGAAACGTACATTTCATCGGCAGCCCTAGTATAATTTTTTAGTCTAGCCACAGCCGCAAAATATTCCAACTGTCTAAGTTCCATTTTTGACATCTCCTTCATTTCCAGTTATCAAAGGTGATTTTATAACCTTTAAAATACATTATCTACTTTTAATATATGTAATATTATATTAAGTTAAATTCTAATATTATTCAACAATTATAAATAAATATCCAATTAGTATTATTACTTAGAATAATAGTTCATATTAATTTAATTCTTTATTTTGATTTTTTAATGGTTTATATTGATTTTTTCGGGTATTTATATTAATATTATAAATAACAAAATTAATATTTTAAAATCGTTTTAAATTAAAGGAGGAAATTATGAATATTGCAATTGGAATTGTGGCTTTGATAATCGTGTTTAACCTATTGGGCTTTTTAATTGGACTTGCTTTTAGATTGGCTATATTAGCTGGTATAATTTATTTGGGGTACCAAGTATATTTAAAATATCTGTCTTAGTCCATATAAGATTTTAAGAAGATTTCTATTTGAAAACAAAAACCTCGGAACACCGAGGTTTAATTTTTATTTGCCTTTTAACATACTTCCCAACAAATCGTCTACGATACTTCCGTCTTTGTCTTTATCTAGGAAGGATTTCATCATTCCCATGACTCCAGATTTTCCGCCTAGGAGAGTTTCTAAACTAGAATCTATTCCTTCGTTGCTTGTCATCTTTTTAGTTTTGGATTGGTTTCCTAGAGATCCCATTAATAAAGGTGCTAATATGCTTAGTATTTTCATTATATCCACGCTAGATAATCCAGATTTTTTGGCGATGTTTAGAGCTATATCTTCTTGTTGATTTCCAAAAACATGTCCCAAAATCTTAGCCCCGTCTACTGTGTCAATTTTATTGACATCCTTTACCATTCCTTCTACGTCAGCATCTTTGTGACTTTGGATGGCTTTCATAAAATCTGCAAGGCCTTTGTCTGTAGAGGTGTTTTTGCTGATTGCACCTGCAATTTGAGGAAGTCCCATCTCTATGGCTTGGGTAATTGCTTCTTCGCTAATTCCATATTCTTTGCTAATTTGCGATAAGCTTCCTGATTGTGCTAACATTTTTAAAATATCCATTTTATGCTCCTTTTGGATTCAATCCTATTTGTTATTCATTATTACCCAAGTTATTAAGATTTAATATTCTTATGCTTTTATAAATAATCTAAATCATTACTAAATTAGCCAATAAAAAACCTGCGATGGAAATTTATAATTCCTAATCGCAGGTATTCATTATCTAGTACTTCTAGCTTTTGATATTACTACTCTTCTGAAGGGGTCTTTTCCTTCTGAATGTGTACTTACGTCTTCGTAGTTTT
Source organism: Tissierellia bacterium (assembly GCA_012513395.1). The sequence goes on along the minus strand of JAAZCH010000270.1, from coordinate 2,562 downwards.
GTAATATCATATGAACTATTCTTCTGTCCGCTGCGTTCATAGGTTCTAGTTTAATTGGTCTTCCAAATCTTTGAACTTTTTCTACGCTGCGTTTTGCTATTCTTTCTAGATTTTTCTTTCTCTTGTCTCTATACTCGTTAGCATCTACAGTTACTCTTATAAAATCTTCTTTGTGTTTATTAATGACTTGGCTAAGTAGGTATTGTAGAGAATCCAATGTGGATCCGTGTTTTCCTATTACTATTCCCAAATCCGATGGGTTTTGGCTTTTAATTTCTACAAACAGCTCGCCTGCTTTTAATTCCACAATTAAGTGATAATCGATTCCGAATTCGTTTATAATTTTAGTTAAAAACTCTTCTGCATTGTTTTTGATTTCAATGTCAGTCCAAATCTCTTCGATATTTCTTCCGTTACCAGTTAATTCTTCGTCGTCGAAGTCTTCTTCGTCGGTATCTTCTTCAATTATTACTTCTTTTACTTCTGGTTTTTGAGTCTCGAATTTTTCGACTCTTTCTTCTACTTCTTTTTCGGCCTTTACTGGCTCTTCTTTTACTTTTGTGATTATTTCTTCTTTAGGTAATTCTTCTTTTGTTTCTGCTTTTTCTACTTTTTTGTCATCGTAGAGGATATCTCGTACGAAAGAAGAGATGTCTTCTTTTTTCTTAATTTTTACCATGGCATCTTTTTGCCCTAGTAATCCTAAAAATCCTGACTTTGGCTCTTCTAATACTTCCACATCTACTTCGCTTCGCTCTACGCCTAGTTCTATTAGTCCAGCTTGAATAGCTTCTTCTACTGTCTTGGCAGTTTTAATTATAAAGCTCATTTGGTTTTTTCACCTTCTTGTTCTAACTCTTTTGCAATTTGCTTATTCACTAGTAATTGTACTACTGAAGTCAATCCCATACTGATTATCATATAGAAGGGCAGTACTGCAGGAAGAGATCTGTAAATGAAAAACATCATTACAGGCATCATTATTCCCATCATGTTGTTGGACTGTTGCATCGCTGCGTCTTGTTCTTTGTTTCCTGTACTAGCTGGTTGATTTTGGCTCATCATCATCTTTTGGTTTATGAATGAAATTCCTGCTGCTGCAATAGGCATTATAAGCGTCGCGTCAACGTCATTTAAGTTAGAAAGCCAAAAAAATGATTTGTTAATAGCTTCATACATTCCTGGCTCTGTAAATGCATATAGTTCAGGCTGTCTTACTACATTCCACATAGCCATTAGTATAGGCAATTGGATTAAAAGTGGCAGACATCCTCCCATGGGATTTACGCCTTCTTCTTTGTAGAGTTCTTGTTGCTTTCTAGCTATGGTTTGAGCATCATTGCCGTATTTTTCTTGAAGCTCTTTTATTTTAGGCTGTAATGCTCTAGATTTTGCCATGGACTTACTTTGTTTCATAGTAAGTGGTATCGTAACAATTTTGATAATCAACGCAAGTAGCAATATAGCAATTGCATAGTTGGAGACTAGTTTAGAATCTCCTGGGATTATGGCACTAACTAAGTCGTAGGACATCCTTAGAATCATCCCCATAAATTGGTTAATAAATCTCATTTATCCTCCTCATTCTAACGGGTCATATCCACCTTCGTGAAAGGGGTGGCATTTTAGTATTCTCTTTATTGCTAAGTATGATCCCTTGAAAAATCCGTACTTTTCGTAGGCTTCCAGGGCATACTGGGAACAGGTGGGATGAAATCTACACCTTCTTCCAGGCAATAAATATTTTGAGATTATCTTTTGATAAAATCTTATGATTAAAATCATTACGCTTTTCATATCATTTTTCCATTTTAGATAGTTTTATCAAATGGTAAAAAGCGCTCCTTAACTCTTGAAAAGAGATATCAGGAACATTTCTTCTAATTATAAAAATAAGGTCATAACCTTCTTTTAAATTAGGTGCCACTTCTCTGTATATCTCTTTGATTCTTCGTCGTATCTTGTTTCGAACGACGGCATTTCCAGTTTTTTTTGAAACAGTAATTCCGATTCTAGTGTATTCTAAGTCGTTTTTTCTAATATACAATATGAGATTTCTGTTTCCGAAGGATTTACCTTTTTCATAAGCTTTTTTAAAATCAAAATAACTCTTAACGGTTTTAATCATAAATTAGACAGTCAGTCTTTTTCTCCCTTTTCTCCTACGAGCTGCAAGGATGTTACGTCCAGCTTTAGTTCTCATTCTTTTTCTGAATCCGTGTAGTCTTGCTCTTTTTTTTCTTTTTGGTTGATAAGTTCTTTTCAAGTAAAAGCACCTCCTCAATAATATCTATTATAATCACGGTATATAGTATATAAATATTTAAAAATTTTGTCAACAATAACCTCGGATTATTTCCCCATTTTAACAGATACAAAGGATTTTTTCCAATAATAAATTCAATATAATAAATTTCTTTTATAAATGATCTTTAATAGAGTATTTATTTCCCGTAATAATGTCATACACATTCAATCTGTAAAAAAAGGCGCAAGCCTCTATCATCTATTATCTTTCATCTATGATCTGTACTTTATAGTCTGTGGATAACTATTGTAAAT
>JAAZCH010000269.1 GCA_012513395.1 Tissierellia bacterium | reverse complement strand
TGGCAGTACAAAATTGAACATAAAATCCTATGATGAAAAAGACATAGATAATATTTTCGAAGCCACAGTTTTGGCCACAGAAGAAGCAATCTTGCAATCTATGTATAATGCAAAAACGACAATAGGAATAAAAGAAAGAAAGATAGAATCTATTAGGGAATATGATAATTTATTGGATAAATAAAAATTCGCCAGTTTAATTTGGCGAATTTTTAATATTTATCATTGGAGGTATTTTATTGGGTGCTTAATGCCCGGTTTTATTTACATATAAAAAACTAAGGAATTCAAAATTTAAATTTCTTTATAAAAAAACCCTAAAAATTTGAATTTAAGCTCCAAGTTTTCGGGGGAATTTTAATCTAAAAAATTTCTATATAGATGCTACTATATCTTCAATTTCCTTAATAATAATCTTTTCTTTTTCTGAAGGTTTCTTTGAGTTAATTATATAGTAATCTACTTTTGGAAGTACATAATCATTTATTTCATATGGGATTAGGGTCTTTTTTTCTAGCTCGTTTATTATACTGTCTTGAGGTAATATGGAAAAGAATTTTTCGTTATGTTCTAATAAGCTGATAGATTTTAGTCCTAAATTTATGGAAAAAGAATAATCCATATTATCGAAAATGTCAACTTCTCCTTCTGGATCCATTAGGTTAGTGTTAATTAATGGTAGTCTTTTTACATCATATATACTAAGTTGTTCTTCATATTCAGGATGAATTCCACTGCTTACTAATACCAAATTGTCGTCTAAAATTTTTCGAGATTCATATTTATTATAATTACATGGGTGATGAGTGATTCCTATGGATAATTCTCCTGATGAAATGCTTGCAATAATTTCTTTTGAATTGTCCAATACTAAATTTATCTGACAATCTGGTAATAAATTTACAAGTCTTATAAAATTATCTGCTAAGTAAATATCATAAAAAGCATGTGTGCAACCAATAAATATGGCTTCAATATTAGATTTATTAACTTCAATTTTTGATCTATTATAAGTATATATTAATTGTTCTGCCCATGCAGCTAACAAAATCCCAGCTTTAGTGGGTTGAAGTGTTCCTTTATCTCTAATAAAAAGTTCACAACCATATTCTTCTTCTAAATCTGAAATGCGACTACTTATGGTAGATTGAGATAAAAAACAGTCTTTAGCAGTTTTTGTGAAATTTCTATTTCGATATAATATTAGGTATGTCTTTAAATAATCTAAATTCATATACTCTCCTTGAAATATCGATAATTATTATCGGTTATAACTATTAGACAACAATAATATGTTTAATTATACTATAAAACATAGACGTTATCAATTTTAAGTAGCAAGTAGTAGTGTATAGTACAACTTATATTGGTAACGTTTTCGAAAAAAACTTAAGGAGGCTCTTGTTGAATAAAGAAATAAAAGAGTTGTATTGCATTAGTTGCGGAGAAAAATACCCAATAGATGAATATTATAAAGGGTGTCCAAGTTGTTATGAAAAGGGACATCCATCGAGTTTATCAATTGCGTATAAAAACAAATTTGTAATTAATGCCGAAAAAAAGGGTTTAAGCAGATATGAAAGCCATTTGCCATTTTTGGAAAGTGAAATAGTTTCGCTAGGTGAGGGAAAAACTTCCTTAGTATCTTTGGAAGTTTTAGCATCAAAATTAGGTTTAAAGAAACTTTATTCTAAAAATGAGTTTCAAAATCCATCAGGTTCTCACAAGGATAGAATGAATTCTTTTTTTATACCTAGGGCTATTGATGCGAATTACGATAATGTTGCTGCTGCTTCAAGTGGTAATCAAGGAGTGTCATTAGCATTATATGCTGCTGCCGCAAAAATAAATTGCTTAATTGTAGCTACTAAAAGTATAAATCCATTTTGGAAGATGGCGATTGAATCAACTGGTGCAGAGATAGTTTATACCGAAACTTTCATGGAACGTTGGGAGTATATTAAAAAAAGAATTCAAGAAGGCAATGTCATCACGTCTACGAATGTAATAGATCCTCCCATTGGTAGTAATCCCTTTGGAGTACAAGGGTATAAAGTAATTTCTTATGAGTTGTATGAAGAAATGACAGATGGACTTGCTGATTACATCTTAGTTCCTAACAGTAGGGGTGATTTAATATGGGGAATATATGAAGGATTTGTTGATTTAAGAGATGGAGGATATATTTCTAAAATACCTAAACTAATTGCGGTAGAACCATTTCCTAGATTAGGGAAAGTGGAAAATATTGAAGATTGCGTAAACCATTACGATGGAGATTACAGTCAAACGCCCTCTATTGGTGGTGATACAGTTACAGTACAATCGTATTTAGCAGTTAAAAATTCCGGAGGTTACAGCATTAGTGTAGATAAAGAAAGAGTACTAGAAGCAATTAGTATAATGAGTGAAAATGGATTGTATTTAGAAGATTCTTCAGCTGTATCGATATGTTGTTTAGATGAGTTAGTAAAATTGGGATTAATAAAAGAGGGCAGCAATGTAGTAATGATTTCCACATCACATGGTTTTAAAAACGAAGTGAGGGGATGATTAGTTTTAAATTTTATTTTAAAATAAATGTTTGGAGGATGAATAATGAGATTTAAGAAAAACAGTGCTAAAATTATGTTGGTTATTGCAATATCAGCAATTTTGATGTTACTCGGAGCTTGTCAAAAAGGAAATGATAATGAAATTAAAGATAATAAGGATAAGGTTAATAAAGACACATTAACTGTCGTCATAAGTGAAGATCCAGCATCAGTTGACCCAAATAATTCTGATGCTCAACCGCATTATCAAGTGACTCGTCAGATTTATGAAACTTTGTTTGTATATGATAAAGAATTTAATTTGGAGCCTTGTTTGGCAGAGAGTTATAAATATGAAGACGATGAGACAATTATCATTAAATTAAGACAAGGTGTAAAGTTTCATAATGGAGAAGAATTTAAAGCTAGTGATGTATTATTTACGTTTAAAAGAATTTTTGATGAAAAATTACCTTCATTACATAATATTAGCAAACTAGTAATTGATAAGTGTGAGGCTATAGATGATTATACATTAAAGCTAGTAACAGATGGTCCTGCTCCAACTCAGCTAAAAATGTTTGAAGGCCCAGCAACTGCAATAATGAGTGAGAAAGCGTTTATTGATTCCAATGGTGATTTTTTAAACGGTGCAGCTTGTGGTACGGGACCATATAAGTTCGTATCTTATGACCCAGGGGATAAGGTTGTATTAGTTGCTAATGAAAATTATTGGATGGAAGGACAACCGAAAATAAATAATTTGGTAATGCGAATTATTTCTGATAGTTCAAGTCGTGCTATAGAGGCAGAAACTGGCGGGGCAGATATAGTTTATAATATAAACGCAAAAGATGTTAAAAGAATTAGAGAAAATAAAAATTTGAACTTGATTTCTGAATTGGGAACCAATACATCTCATTTAATAATGAATTTAGAAAGTGCTCCACTAGATAATGAACTTGTTAGGCAAGCAATCTGGTACGGAATAGATACAAGATCTGCTGTGAAAGTAGCTTATGATGATTATGGAAAGTTAGCTGAAGACTGGGTTTCTCCAGGTATAAAGGGAGATAATCCAGAAATAGTTAAGAAATTTCCTACTCGTGATGTTGAAAAGGCAAAACAATTATTAGCAGAGGCGGGGTATGCTGATGGGCTGTCATTAAGTATAATGGTACCAAGTAGTATACAAGATAGATGTGATATGGCTGAAACTTTTCAAGCACAGTTAGCTGAGATCGGTGTGGATTTGAAAGTGGAAACTATGGAAGTTAGTGCGTGGATTTCTAATATTTTGGATTCCAAACATCAGATGACTATATATGGATTTTCTTGTCCTGATTTTGAAGCTGATGGAGCTTTGAATCAATTAATGCCTACAAATGTAAATTATAATTTATGCAGGTTTGACAACAAAGAGTTTCAAGATACTGTTAACAAAGCAGTAAGGACTATTGATAATGAACAAAGATACGAATTGTATAGAGATGCATCTGAAATGTTAATTGAAAATAATGTTACTTTGCCATTATGGCACAAGGAATTAAATGCTGTTGTACAAAATGATGTTAAGGGATTTGAAATAACCCGTTCTTTTGAGCATCACTATTTGCAAAATGTTTCTTTTGAATAAGATTCTTTAATATGATATGTGGCAATTATCTAGGAATAATTGCCACATAAATAATAGTTGATTATTACCAATATTTTAAAGGGGGAGAAATGTTAAGATATATATTAAGTCGTTTAACGTCAATGTTTATAGTATTATTTGCCACTGTAATTTTAATTTTTACACTTATGTATTTTGCTCCTGGAGATCCAACTATGTCAATTCTGGGAGAAAGTGCCACTGTAGAATCTAGAGCTGCGTTACAAGAAAAATTGGGTTTAAATGAACCTTATCATGTTAGATTAGTTAAATACCTTTCTGGATTTGTTAAAGGAGATTTGGGAGAGTCATATAGAAGCAACAGACCGGTGTTTCAAGAAATTATGGCTAGGTATTCTACAACACTAAAAATAACTTTTGGAAGTACAATACTAGGAATTTTAATAGGTGTCTCGGCGGGCGTGTATTCTGCAGTGAACCAATATTCGTTCTTTGATAGGGTTTTTACTTCTTTATCTTTGTTTGGAGCTTCTGCACCTTCATTTTGGATTTCAATGATTTTAGTTTTAATTTTTTCAGTTAACTTAGGATGGTTTCCTGCTACAGGAAGTTATGGACCTGAATACTGGGTTCTGCCGATATTTACTATGGGGTTACAATGTAGTGCTACAATAATGAGGATGACAAGATCTAGTATGTTAGAGATTATTAGGCAAGATTATATAAGAACAGCTCGAGCAAAAGGTCAAAGTGAGATAAAAATTATTATAAATCATGCACTTAGAAATGCTTTAATTCCTATATTAACAGTTAGTGGGATTGCAATGTGTGGGTTTATTGGCGGTTCGGTATTAATTGAAACAGTTTTTGCATTACCAGGACTTGGAAAATACATATTAGATAGTGTTACATTTAAAGATTATCCTGTAGTTCAAGGTGGTGTAGTTTGGATTTGCATTAATTGTGTAGTTATAACATTTATTATAGATTTATTATATGGTTTAGTTGATCCACGAATTAGAAATATGTATAACGTAAAAAAACAAAAAAAGAGTAATAAAGATGAGTGAGAAAATGGCAGAAAATAAAATAATAAAAAAAAGAAAAAAGAACAGTCCTATGTCGGACGTTTGGAGAAAACTTAAAAAGAACAAATTAGCTATGATTAGTCTATTTATAATTTGCTTATTGATTATAATTTCCATTTTTGCACCACTTTTAGTACCATACGACTATACAGAACAAGACTATGACAATATGTTGCAAGCTCCAAATTCTAGATATATTTTTGGCACGGACAATTTTGGAAGAGATGTATTTAGTAGGGTAATCTATGGTAGTCGTTATACAGTATTTATCGGATTTGTATGTATTACTGTAGCGGCAATAATTGGCGTGCTACTTGGGTTGATTGCTGCATATTATCCAAAGCTAGATAATCTAATAATGAGAACTATTGATATAATTATTGGTATGCCAGCAATGACATTATTGATGTGCTTAATAGCGGTTATGGGTGTAAGCTTAACTAATATGATTATTGCACTTTGTATTACTACAATCCCCGGTTTTGCAAGGGTCACACGGGCGCAAGTCTTGGTTGTTAAAAACCAAGAGTTTATAGAAGCTGCGATTGCAATTGGAGCTGATACGAAGAGAATATTATTTCGACATATCCTTCCAAATTCTCTAGCACCCATTATTGTACAGTATACATTAGGAGCTGGGACTGTAGTGTTATTAAGTGCATCATTGAGCTTTATAGGTATGGGAGTACAAGCACCAAATCCAGAATGGGGACTTATGATTTCTTCAGGAAGACCATATTTACGTAGTAATTGGTATTTATCTATTATACCGGGTTTTGCAATTATCCTATTGACATTTACATTAAACTATTTAGGTGATGGTTTGAGAGATGCGCTGGATCCAAAGTTGAACAAGTAACATTTAGAAAGGGAAATTATGAATGATAATTTATTAGAAATAAAAAAATTATTTGTCGAATATACTGTAGATGAAGAAGTCGTTAAAGCTGTTTCAGACTTATCGTTAAATATAAAAAAAGGTGAAAGTTTAGGACTGGTAGGAGAAACAGGTGCAGGTAAGACTACAACTGCATTATCTATTATAGGGCTAGTTCCGGATCCACCTGGAAAAATAGTAGAAGGCGAAATATTATATAAAAACGAAGATTTGCGAAAGTATAGTGAAAAACAAATGAGACGAGTACGAGGTAGCGAAATATCGATGATATTTCAAGATCCGATGACCTCGTTAAATCCTGTAATTAGCGTGGGAGATCAAATACAAGAAGTTATATTATTACATAAAAAAATTTCTAGGGCAGATGCTACGATTGAAGCGATAAAAACACTAGAACTTGTTGGAATTCCAGGTTCTAGATACGATGAGTATCCTCACCAGTTCTCTGGAGGAATGAAACAAAGAATAGTAATCGCATGTGCATTGGCTTGTAATCCTAATTTGTTAATTGCAGATGAACCTACTACTGCTTTGGATGTTACGATTCAAGCACAAGTTTTGGTTCTTATTGAAAAATTAAAAAAAGAGTTTAACACCTCACTATTAATGATTACACATGATTTGGGTGTTGTAGCTGAAATTTGTGATAGAGTAGGAGTTATGTATGCAGGAAGTATAGTTGAAATGGGAGCCATCAGGGATGTTTATGAAAATCCATTACATCCATATACAAAGGGTTTATTTAATTCTCTTCCACGTCTAAATGACCTAAGAAAACGCTTAGAGCCGATTCCAGGTGCTATGCCAAATCCAACAGATTTATCTGCAGGGTGTTCTTTTGCACCGAGATGTAAGTTTAAATCGAAAGAATGTGATTGTTCTAAGCCTCAATTATTAGAGATCACATCAGGACATCTAGTTTCATGTTTTAAAGTATCTAGTATTGGATGTGATAAAGTTGAATGAATTATTGAGAGTTGAGAATTTAAAAAAATATTTCGAAACAAGAGAAGGTCTACTTCATGCAGTTGATGATGTGTCTTTTTCAATTAATGCTGGTACAACCTTAGGGGTAGTAGGCGAATCGGGGTGCGGAAAATCTACTTTAGGAAGAGTTATACTTCATTTATTAAAAGCTTCATCTGGTAAAATTTTTTTTGAACATAACGATATATCAAATCTTACAAAAACACAGCTACATGCTCTAAGGAAAGATATGCAAATTATTTTCCAAGATCCATATGCTTCGATTAACCCTAGGATGACAGTAAGCGAGTTAATTGGCGAACCGTCAATAATTTATAAGCTCCATAAAACTAAAGAAGAATATTCAAAAAAGGTTAGAGATGTAATGGATATAGTTGGCCTATCTAGCAGAACGGAATATGCATATCCCCACGAGTTAGATGGTGGAAGAAGACAGCGTATAGGAATAGGACGAGCACTTATGCTAGATCCTAAATTCATTGTCTGTGACGAACCTGTTTCAGCACTGGATGTATCGATTCAAGCTCAAATATTGAATCTTATGCAAGACTTACAAGAAGAACGGGATTTGACATATCTTTTTATAACGCACGATTTATCGGTGGTTCAACATATCTCGGATGAAATTTTAGTTATGTACTTGGGTGTGGTTGTTGAAAGAGCTGAAACGAAGCTGCTATTTAAAAGACAGTTTCACCCATATACTCAAGCTCTAATATCTGCAATACCAAGTATTGATTTAGATAATAGAAATCAAAGAATTATTTTAAAAGATGAGATAATATCTCCGATAAATCCTCCCAATAACTGTAGATTTGCACCACGTTGCAGATATGCTAAAGAGAGATGTTTTAATGAAATGCCAAAACTAAGAGAAATAGAAAAAGGACACTTTGTCGCTTGTCATTTTGCAGAGGAAATTTAAAGCTAATAACAAATTAATATGGATATTTATTCTAATGTTTTTAGAAACTATCAAAATATAAGAGGTGATGTGTAAGAATTTATTTATTCGAACGCATCGCCTATATTTTTATTATAATCCGATATTAATGTCAAAAAAACAAGTGAAAAAATAGACTAGATGTTACTATAAAGTATATGTAATTATAGATGTTTTATACTATGTATATCCTCACCTCATTATATAAATATTAGATTATGAAGTGATTGTTATGTCACATAAAAATGATAAAAGAAAAACTGACCAAGTTCCAGGAAATGAAATATTAAAATATTCTACAACTGATAGAAAAGAATATAGACTATATGGAAGTGAACCAAAAATATATATTGATTAAAAAAAGAAATAATAGAATGACAATTTGGTTGTGCTAAGGAATTCCATGGATTTCGCTATACTAACATGGTAAGTATATTAAAAATGGACATAAAAGCAGCACTTACTTATGCATGTATGAATATTAAAAAATTAGCAATACTATTAGATAAAAGACCTCAATTTTATGATCCCACAACACCCGATTACGCTACATCCTTATTAGTAAAGTCATTATATAATTTTAAGAATATATTATGCAACAAACCCAGAAAAATTTTCTGGGTTTGTTTAGATTCTGAATCCAGACAATTGAGTCTGGATTCTCTATTAAAAAAGATCAGATTCGCCAAACCCCTTGCCTTTTACTTCGGTCATATTGGAAATAGATATAAAAGATTTCTTGTCGATTTCTTCTACTATAGATTTAATTTTAACCACATCGCGATTATTAGCGACGC
>JAAZCH010000268.1 GCA_012513395.1 Tissierellia bacterium | reverse complement strand
TTGTAGGGTTTGGTCATCCTTGACAAACCGCTCCACGAATGTGGAGAAGAACTTGAATTGAATATCGTAACTGGAAATAATTGTTCATTTATATAAAAAAGGAGGCGAGGATATGTCTTTGGAAGATTTTAAATGTCCTAATTGTGGGGGAAGTTTATCTTTTGATACGGATAAACAAAAGCTGGTTTGTGATTTTTGTGGGTCCGAATATGACATCGACGCTCCAGAACTTCACGAACACAATCACGAAGGAGAACCTCATGTCCATCATCATTCCCGGGAGGAATCTGGTGGTGACAAGAAAGTAACGGAAGTCATCACTGACAAAGATGGAAATATTTGGGAACAAGAGAAGGAATTTTGGTCTGAGGAAGAAGAAGATGAGTTCAAGGTGTATTCTTGTAATTCTTGTGGTGGAGAAATTATTGGCGACGAAACCATGGCAGCTACATCTTGTCCATTTTGTAATAACAATGTAGTCATTCCTAGCCAATTTGAAGGAGACTTGCGTCCAGATTTTGTCATTCCTTTTAAATTGGATAAGGAGTATGCAAAAAATTCTTTGAAAAAATTTTACAAGGGAAGAAAGCTCCTTCCAAAGGTTTTTACAGACCAAAATCACATCAACGAAATAAAAGGAATTTATGTTCCTTTCTGGCTTTATTCAGGTACAGCCAATGCTAATTTAGAATTTACCGGAACCAAGATACGAATGTATTCTGACTCTAACTATAATTACACGGAAACTAAATACTTTGATATTAACCGTGGAGGGGCTATGAACTTCCAATACGTTCCTGTAGATGGTTCTTCAAAAATAGACGATATACTCATGGAATCCATTGAACCATATAAATGGGATGAAGCCACAGGCTTTACTACCCAATATTTGGCGGGATTTTTAGCAAATCGATATGACATGGAAGCCAAGGACTGCATTCACAATGCAGAAGAAAGAATTAGAAATACGACTATTGAAACCTTTAAAAATTCAGTATCAGGATACGACACTGTATCTTTAAAAAGAAGTCAATACGAATTGGGGAAAGTAAATATCAATTATGCCCTGGCTCCTGTGTGGTTTTTAAATACAGAGTGGAATGGAAAATTTTACACTTTTGCCATGAATGGTCAAACAGGAAAAATAATTGGAGACGATATGCCCATTGACAAGGGAATTATGATTAGAAAATTCCTGATGGTAGCAGTAGCTGTTGCATTAATTATATTTATTGCTGGGATATTTATTTATCCTAGATTATAGGAGGCTAAAATGAAAAATAATAAAAAAATTCTGATTTTACTAATACTCCTATTATCCATTTTCTTTACTACTACAGTTTTTGCAGCAGGTTTCATACCTCCTCCTAGAACTTTAACGAGAGTGGAAGACGAAGGAAATCTTCTATCTTCCATAGAGGAAGAAAATTTACGAAAAAAATTAGACGAAATTAGCGAAAGACATAATGTGGACGTAGTTGTAGTGACTAATTATTCTTTAGGTGGAAAATCAGTTATGGAGTATGCTGATGATTACTTCGATTACAATGGATATGGCTTAGGCAGAAATTATGACGGAGTATTACTTCTACTTAGTATGGAAGAAAGAGATTGGTGGATTTCTACTCACGGATATGGAGTCACTACTTTTACTGATTATGGAATAGAATTTATCGGAGATAAAATAGTAGGAAATTTAAGCGACGGAAATTATTATGAAGCCTTTGTCCAATTTGGAGATTTGGCAGATGAATTTATCGAACAAGCCAAAACAGGTGAACCTTATGATGTGGATAACAAACGCACAAATGAACTGACAGCAACTGCGCTTTTGGGAATATCAGGATTGTCCCTAGGAGTTGGCGGAGTGGCAGGTGGAGGATATGCAAAGAATTTAGCAAATACTCATAAGACAAAAAGAAGGGCGACTGGCGCTACTGGATATCATTTAGGTATAGCTAATTTTGTAAATACTTATGACAGATTCCTAAACAGCAATGTAACCAGATCTCCAAGACCTAAAAAATCCTCTTCATCATCTGGGGGGAGTTCCACTCACACTTCCTCATCTGGAAGGAGCCACGGTGGTGGAGGCGGAAAATTTTAGTATATTAATATCTTGCTTATTATTTTAAGTTAGGGTATAATTCTTTTACGTTGATGAGACGAGTAATCCGTTGAAATCTTTTAGAGAGGACTTGTTAGGTGAAAAAGTTCAGAAGACAATGGATGAATAAAGACTCGGAGTATCCCACGGGACATTTGGCGAATGTTATATCGCTAGGGTATGATGGTACCTGTTTGAGAATATTTTTAATATTAATTTTGGGTGGTAACGCGTAAGTTAACTTTCGCCCCAAGGATTTCCTTGGGACGGAAGTTTTTTTATAATTTATAAGGGGGGAAATAATATGTCAGAAAGAAATGTACAAGGGGAATTTAAAAAGGAATTAGGACTTTTTGAAGGTGTGAGCATCCTTGGAGGAATAATGATTGGTTCTGGAATTTTCTATTTAGGTAGTTATGTATTGATGAGAACCAATATGAGTATTGGACTGGCTATATTGTGTTGGATTTTTGGTGGATTGGTTTCTATGTTGGGTGGACTTTGTTATGCAGAGTTAGGAGCATCGGATCCGGTTGCTGGTGGGACTACGATCTATTTGAAAAAAGCGTATTCACCAATGGTGAGCTTTATCAGTGGATTTTCAGGATTTTTAGTAAGTGGTCCAGGTTCCATAGCAGGACTTGCAATAGCACTGCCTACTGCATTAAAAGGCTCATTAGGCCTAGGAGACAATGGAGTCAAGTTAGTCGCAGTGGCGTTAATCCTTGGTCTTACTTTTGTAAATATGCGAGGAGTAAAATTTGGAGCTACTATCCAAAACTTATCCATGGTGGGAAAGATGATTCCAATTTTAATTATTCTAGTCTTAGGACTCACTATGGGAAAGGAAAGTCCAGATATGTCCATCATTCCAAGTTCTGGAGATATCAGTTTAACGAATTTAATTTCCATGACTGCATTTGCGGTAGTGGCAACGCTTTGGGCTTATGAAGGATGGGCGAATCTCAACACAGTTGCAGAGGAGATAAAAAATCCTGCAAAGAACTTGCCCCTTTCTATAATTATTGCCATAGCAGGAATTACAGTTACTTATGCTTTGTTTAATTTTGCAATTTTCAAAGTAGTTCCATTTTCACAAATTCAAACTCAAATTGAAGCAGGAGATTATTATTTGGGAACCACTGCTGCAAATATTTTATTAGGAAATTGGGGCGGAAGATTAGTAATGCTCACAATGGTTATAGCAATGTTTGGATCGCTGAATGGATGTATCTTAGCTTTTCCAAGATCCTATTACGCAATGGCCAAAGAGTGAATGTTCTTTGAGAGCTTTAGCTTTTTACATCCCCAATTTGGAGTTCCGACAAATGCAATAATCGCCCAAGCGGTAATTTCAATTGTGTTAGTG
>JAAZCH010000267.1 GCA_012513395.1 Tissierellia bacterium | reverse complement strand
TTTGTACTGGCTATTGTTATGTTAATTGGAACTTTTCCAATTCATGTTTTAGCGGCAGAATATGTGGGTCCGTCTGATACTATTTCAGCTGAGCCATTACCCATGGAAATACATGCGGATTTGCCGAGATTGATTTTTAAACCTGAAGACTTTACCCAAGAAATTTTAAATGGTAATACTATACCATTTACTTTTACATTCTCAAAACCAAATAACATTAATTACACAGGTAAAGAAGACTATAAAATTAGAATTCAAATTGACGAGAGAATAGCTCAGCACATTACTTCTATGAAATCAGAAGTAGAAAGACCCCATAACGATTCCAATGCTCCCATAAGAGATAGAAATCTACTAAGAATGCCCAATGGCTTAGGCGGTTGGAGAAATATCTGGGAGATAAATTACTCTGAGCCATATGGTGGGCTTATCATTGGAAAAGGTGACAACACTAACGTTTTAAATGGTTTAATAACCCTTGATGAAACTGTAGGTGAAATACTAGAGAGGTATCCTAATTACTTATCTGACCCTATAATCTACAGTACGTATATTGCCGATACAAATTTAAATGTAATTTATAACAACACCTCAACATCTGGCGGTATAGGAGATGGTGCCATTGATTTGCCCGAAAACACAGATATTTCAAATCAAGGGGCTGAACATTTTATTGGATCGGGGCTAGAGGCTTATTTTGATAAAACATTAGGTGAAAATGGTGCTTTTATCGTAGAACAATACTGGGTTCCTAGTTTAAACTTTGATTATGAAAAGCAAGGTGATAACATCGTTATGAAGCGATTGTGGACATATCGCTTTAAACCTGATGTAATCCTTTCGCCTTTGATTGATAAAATTGAAATGTATAGAATCGGAAATGATAAGAACCCTCAAGAGAATTATCGTAACATAACTCTTGTGGCTAGTACAAATGGAGAAGGAATTATTTACGATGGCACAACTGGATGGGGAAGAAGTCCAGATATTAGCAGAAACAAGACTACAGTTCTAGATATGCTTAGCCCCAATGGTGCTATTTCAACCAGATTTATTTATTACTTGAATAAAGATTTAACTACCGTTTACAGTCAACTTTTAAATGACGGACTACAAGGATTTAATTTTAAGGGATATTTAGCGGATAATGAAGGGAATATGATTCCCACATCGTATGCAACAGGATATTTCTATATTGCAGATACAGATGGAGATGGCGTACCTGATGATGTGGAAGTTACAGATCCTTTGGTGGGTAAGCCTAGGTTACTAGATATTTATGACTCTGAAAATACTGCTAGAGGCATAATTTATATGGACAAAATGGCCAGTACCCAAAAAGCTCATTTGGAATTAAATGAACAAATAATCTCGGATATAATAGAAATTAATCCAATATATGGGGGATATGGGCAAGGATCAGATGTTCCAATAAACTTCAATTTACTTTCTACATTTACCTCTCTATCTAAAGAAGAAAAAATAGGATCAAAAATTAAAATGGTGGTTACACCAGCTATTTATGTAGAAGGCTTGGAGGCAAATACCACCACAAATATTGTTAAGGAAGCTCCTATAGTATACAATCCTTATAGGATTCCAGTTGGGTTTCAACCTACAGAGGTAGACGCTAAAGATGTTGTAATCAATTCAGATATTTTCCCTGAAGGGACAATATACAATTGGACTTATCTTCCAGGGATAGATGCGACATCTGGCGCTACGCCTAGAATGGTAAACTCATCAGAAACTTACTATGTAACCATTGAGGTATTAATTCCAGACTCATCAGATCAACATATATTCATAAACTTGTACCAAGAGGTATCTTGGAAGTATATTTTGAAATAGAGATAAACGCTGAAGATGAGCCAGCTGAAAATGAAATGAGAATTACCTTTTCTAGAGGCGAACATGGAAATTTAAGGCTAGTTAGTATAACAACCCAAAGGGTATTTACTACAGATGATGAAAATACGGCTTTAACTTTGGATGTTCTAAAAGATATTTCATGGTCTAAAATATCTAATTTTATTCCAGAAATCGTATCACATTTAGGTTGGACTAGTATGGGATGGAAACCAATATTACCATCTACTGACACTGTAAGAACATTTGAAGAAGTTTTAAGTGATACATTTGCGGCTGGGGGTCCCTACACTTTCACTGCTCAATACGAAGCCAATGAGAATATCATTAAGATAGATGATCCAGAATCTGCGATTACATCAGGATTTACTAGGATTATATTTTCTGGTGGAGATTTATCTAAACTACGAGAAGTGGGAGCGATGGAAGGGACATCCCACGACTTGATAATCTTTGATGTGTTAAAAGGCAAAGTAACTTGGAATCAATTATTGTCATTTGTACCTGAAATAATAGTAAATGAACCTGAAAAATACGAAGTAAAAGGAGATAAAAACCATCCAGATTCTTGGTCACCAAAACTTTGGGAAAACAGTAGCGATGAAATAATTCCTAGCGAGGCCAATTCCTATACTTTTGTTGCACAAGTTACAGAAAAGGATAAAGAACCTCCTATATTGTCTTATTCAAAGGATTTACCATATAGAGTTATGAATAATGCTACCATGGATCCACTTATAATTTCTTCAAAGGACAACATAGATTTGAAGCCAATGGTAGAAGTTTATGGTGCTTCTAAACATGGTATTGAATTTACAAATCTTTATTCAGGAGATTCTAACTATGCTTTAATCGGCACTCCTACAATTGTGCCAAATGAGTGGAACGATACAAATGGTTATGAAAAAGAAAAAACGATTACCTTTAATGTATCAACCTGGGACTCAGCTGGAAACTATTCTGAACCAGAAGAGATTAAAGTAATTGTCCTAAGAGAAACTTCTAGTAAAGTGTTAGGAGTTATTACGTATTCAGAATTTGAGAAAATGATCAAACTAAATGTAGTCGCTCCATACAACGAAACAGGTTCGGTTAGAGTTTTAGACTCAGATGGTAAAGAACTGATAGCAAGTCAAGCATCATCTCCAACTTCAAGAACAATAGATATTTCTAGCCTAAAAGATGGGCAAAAATTTGTATTGGAGTTCACAGAAGATGGAAAACTTCCTAGTTTGTCAGACACTTATACGATTAAGTATCCAGTTCCCGAGCAATTAGGTTTGAGATTTTCAACAGAAACCACTGATGGAAGTGTCATTACAATAACAAATTCCATAGCATCAGATAAAGAAATAAAAGTTAAAATAGGGGATGTCGAATATTTAATGACTAGAGATGCTGAAAATAATCCTGTTATGCATCCCAATGATTTCACTGTTGAAAGAGAATTTGGTACCTCTATACTTTATTTAACGCCGGTATCTCCATTGACAAAATTGGATTTGGACGGAAAGACTGTCACAGTGCAAGCGATAAACTATTATGACGTTGGTGGAGCTGAGACAAGTGGTACAATAAATTTTGAGTTCTCATCTAAACCAGTGATATCATCACCTATCATTACTGAAGATAAGGAAATTAAAGTGACAATACCTGAAAATACTGATAAACCAATTGTGACTATTATTTTCCCGAATAAAGACGAAACTGGAAATCCCGTAGAAGTTTTAGGCACGTTACAAGCAGATGGAAGTTATATAGCCTTAGTTCCTGAAAATGCAAATATGTCTCTTGGACAAATTATAAATGCAAAATTAAAAGAAGAAAACAAACTGGAAACATATGCTGATTCAATAACAGTCATAGAAGGAGCTAATGTAGAGATAAAATATATTGCAACAATAGGTGGAACAGTTAGTAAAGCTACAGAATCAGTAGCTCCAACTACAGGAATAGCACAAGGATCTACAGCAACAGCAAGTTCAGGTTATACTTTTACAGGCTGGTCAAAAGGTACTAATACAACGATAATAAGTACAGAGGCAACTTATGTTCCTGAAAAAGTAAATGGACTAAATGTAGCAGAAACTTATACAGCGAACTTTGCTCCTTTATCAAATGTTACAATATCATATGAAGCAGGAGAAGGTGGAAGTGTAAATCCAAGTGCAGAATCATTAAATCCTGAAACGGGAGAAGCAAAAGGCTCTACAGCATCACCAAGCCCAGGATATAAATTTGTAAACTGGACAGACTCTAATGATGTTCAAGTAAGTTCAAATGCAACATTCATTCCACAAAAGAATGAATCCAGTGGAGTATATGAAGCTCAAAATTATACGGCTAATTTTGAATTAGAGAATATCATAGATGGAAATATTGATGTGAATGCTCCAGACCATATATTAGTAACTTTCGCAGCAGGTGATGGTGTGACTCTTAACGAGACCAAAACCTATAAAGTCAAACTTGAAACTACATTACCAGAAACATATTTCCCAAGTTACACAGTAGAAACTGGTTACGAGAATGCAACATGGTTGCCAACAGGCAGGGTTATAACTGAAACGAATAAATCATTTACTGTAAGTGCCACACAAACGCCATTTAACTTAGATACAGTAAAGTCTATAGAAATTGTAACTCAACCAAAACTAAGCTACAAAGAAAGCGAGTCCCTAGATTTATCAGATTTGGTGGTCAAGTTGACAGATGGAAATAATCGGACTAAAGAATATAATTTTGAAGAATTTGGAGATATTATTTCTACTAATCCAGTTAATGGCACAAAGTTAAATATGGAAAATAATAATAATCCAATTTCAATATCTGTAAAAGGTATAAGTATAAATACAAATAATTTGAATATTGTAGCTATGGAAAAAACCACAGAACCTACAATAAATAAAGTAACTGCTGGTGATACAGTTATTACAGGAACTTCTGAACCAAATGCAGAAATAACCTTAACCATTGGAGCTATTGTAGAAAAAATAAAAGCTAATGACCAAGGAATTTGGACTTATTCTACAGAAAACTTAGCAACTGGACAAACTATAACTGCAAAAGCCCAAGTGTTAGGAAAATCTATAAGTGATGAGGCTTTCGCAACTGTGGTCGCTAAAGAGGATGTTATTATAACTTATGTTGCAAGAACAGGTGGAACAGTTAGCCCGACTACTGAGACTATAAATCCTGATGCTACATCATCAACTGGCTCAATTGCTACACCAAATGACGGATACGATTTTGTAAACTGGACAGATTCTAGTGCTACAGAGGTAAGTACAAGTCTATCATTTAAACCTGAAAGACCAACAACTGGTTATACAGATGCGAAATACACAGCTAACTTCAGACCTCATATATATGAAGATATAAATGATGTTACAATACCTGAAAATTATGTTACTGTAACATTCACAGCAGGTGCTGGTATTGCTATTGAAAATAATAAAACTTACAGGGTAAAACCAGGAATTATTTTGGCAGATAGTTATTTTCCATCAGTAACATTACAAGATGGGTACAAGGATTACGCTTGGACGCCAGCAGAGAGAACGATAAATGAAAATACTATATTTACTGCCAATGCGACCTTAGTTGAATTTGACAAAGATAATATAGTAAATCTTCAGGTAGTGACACAACCAACAAATCTTAACTATAAGGATGGCGATATATTAAATTTAACTGGACTTTCTGTTAAATTGACAGACAAAAACAACTTAGAAAAAATAGTAAATCTAAGTGAATTTACAGATTACAATTTATCCACAAATCCATTAGATGAAACTCTACTAAGTATTGAAGATAATGGAAAAGTTATAAAAATTATTTTAGATGAACTAGTTGCAGAGACCTTGCCGATAAATGTTACAAAATCAGAGATTATTGACAACACATCTGCTACCCCTACCGCCTATCAGCCCATAGAAGGAGATATTAAAATTAGTGGAACAGGCGTAAGGGGAGCTACGATATTTATACAAACTCCAAATGGCGAGACCATTACTACGACAGTTGATGAAAATGGAAAGTGGACAATAGATTTAGATGCACCACTGATTTTGAGCGAAAAAATCATAGTAAAATCTCAAGAGGAAAATAAAGATTTAAGTGAAGAAGTGACGGTAGAAGTTATGAAAAAGAAAGAAGAGGATATTCCAACACAACCGAAACCTCCAACTCCTCCATTGCCACCGGTAGAACCAGTGGAGCCAAAACCTATACCAGATTTTCCAATCGATAGAAATTATCTTGATATTTTATTTGAATCATCGCCAAAATCTATTCCTACAATAAAAACTCCTGTGGTTAATATGATTACAGAAAATCATAGCAGCTACATCAACGGATATTCAGATGGAAGTTTTAAAGGAGATAGATCTATCACTAGAAGTGAAGTAGCGATATTAATTTCCAAGCTTAAAGGGTTTAATACTTTGGATAATTCTAAGCCGAATTTTTCAGATATGGATCTAAATTATTGGGCAAATGGAGCCATTAACGCTATGCTTAAAGAAGGATTGATGAAAGGTTATCCCGATGGAACTTTCAGACCAAATTCCTCAATAACTAGAGGAGAAATAGCACAGATCTTGATATCAATGGACAATAAAAATTCTGGAATTAATCCATTCAAAGATACACGAGACCATTGGGCAGAAGATGCTATAACTCAGGGATATTTAAATGATAGAATAAAAGGTTATGAGGATGGGACATTTAGACCCGATAATCCTATTACGAGGGCTGAGGTTGTAACTATGATGAATAGAATGTTCAATAGAAAAACTAACAACTCCAGCATAGAAAATATATTTATCCAATCGCCATTTAATGACATCGATAATAGTCACTGGGCATACTATGAGATATTAGAAGGAGCAATAAATCACACTTCCCAGAGAGAAAATCTTGACGAATATGAAATTTGGCAGACTGTAAATAATTAAATCAACGAAAAGCTTATTTAAGAGTGAACTCACTTTTTAATAAGCTTTTTATTTTAAGATTTTGTAAAATCTATTATAAATTAGACTATTAACATCTACTATGGGTATCAAAAATATAAGAAATTTTGTAGAGGTTGAAGGAAATTATGATAAAAAATAAAGAAAGAGTATCTTGGGGTACATTTTTAATAGATGTTTTAATTTGTTCTTTAGGTGCTTATGGTGGACCAGAGGCTCATTTTGGAGTCTTTATAGATCAGTTGGTCGTCAAAAAGAAATATCTTACGGAAGAGGAATTAGTTGAACTTATAGCATTGACTGGAATACTGCCAGGACCCAGTAGCACTCAAAGCATAGTTGCAATTGGATACAAGGTAGGAGGACCAAAACTTGCGATTTTAACCATGTTGGTTTGGGCACTTCCAGTTTTAATAATTATGACTACTCTTTCATTTTTGAGTAAATTTATGGATAGCATAAATATTTCTCAAGATGGACTTCGTTTCGTTGGGGCTATGGCTGTAGGATTTATTTTAGTTGCTTCGTATAGAATTGGAAAAAAAGTTATTACAGATGGAATAACTCTTGGACTTTTTTTAATCGGTGCTATAGTGACTTATTTTTTTAGAAATGCTTGGGTATTTCCAGGGATATTATTAATAGGAGGATTAGTTTCTGTAATGACTTCTAAGGAAGAAAATTTGTGGAACAAAGTTAGCATAAGACCACCTTGGAAATATTTTATCATTTTTTTATTCTTTGCTTTAGGTGGAGTTCTCCTAAGCAACGTGACGGATTATCACTTAGTAGATTTATTTGAAAGTTTTTATAGATATGGTTACTTAGTTATAGGAGGAGGACAAGTTGTAGTACCTCTTATGCATAGTGACTTAGTGGAAATAAATCAATATATGACGAATAGAGAATTCTTAACGGGTTTTGGAATTGTCCAAGGGATGCCTGGTCCAATGTTTAGCTTTAGTGCCTATGCAGGGGGAATGGCAGCAAGAGGCAATGGAGCATTTTACCAAATTTTAGGAGCTATGGCTGGAGGTATTGGAATATTTTTGCCGGGTATTTTGTTAATATTTTTTGTATATCCCATATGGGAAGATCTTAAAAAAATTAAAGGAATAAAAATATCTCTTAGGGGAATTACAGCAGTGGCTGGTGGGCTTATTACAACGTCTGCTATAATTTTAATGAGAAGTAGTGGACTTGAATTAGAAAATATAATTGTTATGGCTATCACTACAGCATTATTATTGACCAAGAAAATTCCTGCTCCTTTAATTGTTATGGGAATGTTAATTTTAGGGTTTATATGGTAGATGGTTTGACGTAGAAGCACAGATTTGATAGACTAAATAACGGGAGAATATTATTTATTGATGCGAGTAGTCGCTTAGAATTAAGGGAGGAATTAATGATAGCAAATTATCATACTCACACGAGATGGTGTAACCATGGACAAGGTGAGATTAAAGATTATATAAAAAAGGCGATAGAATTAGGTTTTGAAGAAATCGCCATGACAGAACACGTACCTCACAAAGACAATGCTGACCCATATAGAATGCTTTGGGAAGATTTTGAAGCTTATAATAGAGAATTGGACGAGGTTATAGAAAAGTATAAGGATGAAATAAAAGTAATTAAAGGCTTTGAAGCAGAATATTACTTGGATGCGCTGGAAAATTATGAAATGTTTAAAGATAAGTACGGCTATGAACTTTTTGTATTAGGCCAACATAGAAGCGGAAAAAATAGGGAAATGGATAACTTTGGCCCTAAGAATGCTAGGGAGTTAATGCAATATGCGAAAGAAGTAAGAGAGGCATTGTACTCTGGAATCTTTGCCTTTGTGGCACATCCGGACTTGGCATTAGAAGGATATAATAATAATGAATGGGACGAGACCTGCGAAAGAGCTATGCGAATCATATTCCAAGCATGTGAAGATTTAGATATCCCTATAGAAATTAATGGAAATGGTCTTCGAAATGGAAGAAGATATCCAGATAAAAAAGTATTTGAGCTTTCAAAAGAATACGACATTAAGTATATCTTAAACTCTGATGCTCATGCTCCAGAAGAATTATTGGATGAAGCTGTGATGAGAGGAAAGGCTATGGCTGAAGAACTGGGAATAAAACTAATTGATAAATTAGACTACAAAAAAGAAAGATACAAAGGATATAGTCTTGAAAATGTTTCTTCATAATTTAAATGAAAAAATGTGGTGCAGATATCTAAAAATAAAGATAATCTGCACTTTTTATTTTGTTAATATATTGTAACTATTTTATTGATAACTTGATGTAAAATTATGATTAATAGTATATTAATGAATTTGGAGAATTGAAATGAAAAAATTAGGAATAATATTAGTTCTAGTTTTTGTATTGATAAATGTATCTTCATGCTCCTCCTCACAAGAAGCTAATAATTTTGTTTTAGTGTCAGAAGTCGCTGAAAAAAATGACGCCCAAGATAAAGTTGATAACAAAGAATATTTAGAAAACTATATGTGGGAAGAGACCAAAGAAACTTTCAGTCAATACTACGAACTATTAGGCTGCAAAATAGAAAATTATAAAGAAGAAGTAAAAAATGACGTCTGTGATGCAATTTTTGATTATAAAATTTACTATCAGAATTTCGATAAAGATCCAGACATTGTACCATACATAAAAGAAGCAAAAGAAAATAAAGACCCAAATTATAATACATATTACAAAGAATATTTAAAAAAACAAGAGATGAATATCAGCATAAGAGCTTTGAAGTATCCAGATGAAATAATTCTTTATACAGACATTTCTCCAAAGGGAGAAAGTGTTTGGGAAGAATTTCAAATGGATGATTTAGTAATTTCAAATAACAATTGATAATACTGACTGATGTATGATGCGGTCAGTTTTATTTTTTTTAAATATTTTTATTTCTCATGCAATATTTTTTGAACTTCAAAAGTTATACTATTGAAGAACAAGGAGGAAATTAAAATGAAAAAAATGACAGCAAGAAATACATTTATTATTTTTGCACTTTTAGCTCTATTAGCAGGGACGATTTATCTTTTAAACTTTTCAGTGGTGGGAAGTTATATTCTAGATTTAAATCCTTCTATACAAATAAACACTAATAGACTAGGAAAGGTTACATCTTTAGAACCATTAAATCAAGATGGGATGGATATCTTGAAAAAATATAAGCTAAGAGATCGAGACTTAGATGATGTAATCGAAGATTTGGTTGATAGGTTAATAATTGCAGGGTATTTCAAAGAAGAATTAGACAATGCGATAATGGTATCCCACGAAGGTGGAGGACAATATAGCTTGAGTGAACTTAAAGAAAAATTGGACGGCCATTTGAATTACAGACAAATTAACGGAAGAATTGTTACCAAAGAATTAGACGATAGGTATGATGACGATATTTTAAAAGAATTGGGAATGAGTGGAGCAAGATTAGAACTTATTGAAGCAATTCGAAGAAAAGATGTAAGATTTACTCCTGATGAATTAAAAAATATGAAAGTAGGAGATCTTTTATATATTCTAAAGAAAACAGATATTGATTTTGATGATTTATTTGACGATTGGGACGACATAGATGATGATTATGACGATTATTACGAAAAGATTTATGGTATTAAAGTAGATGACTTAGATGATATCTTTGATGATTTACTAGATGATGACGATTGGGATGACGACAGGTATGATGACGACGATGATGATGACGAT
>JAAZCH010000266.1 GCA_012513395.1 Tissierellia bacterium | reverse complement strand
TGAACTGAACCCCTAAATCCGGACAAGGATTTGGGGGGTTTTTGTCTGTCAAAATCATACACATTTGAATTTAAATTAAAAGTAGTTATGGATTATCTTAATAACGAAGGAGGATATGAGTTTTTAGCAAGGAAATATGAGATTTCTCAGGAAAGCTTGGTGAGAAACTGGGTTAATTCATACACTGAGTTTGGTGTAGAAGGTCTTAGAAAACAGATGAAAAATAATCAATATAGTAGCGAATTTAAACTCTCTGTATTAAAATATAGGAAATTACATGAACTATCCTATAGAGAAACTGCAAATCACTTCAATATTAATAATTATTCTATGCTAGTTAACTGGCAGAGAAAATTTGATGAAGAGGGGCTTGCTGGACTCGAAAATAAGAAGAGAGGAAGACCTAGAAAAGACATGTCTAATGATAAAACTATTGATAAATCTTCTAAAAAAGTAAATGAATATGCCCTGGATGAGCCATTGAGCGAATCGGAAAGAAAAGAACTTAAACGCTTGAGAGAAGAAAATGAATACCTAAGAATGAGCCTAGAAGTTGAAAAAAGTTGCAAGCCTTGGTTCTGGAAAAACAACTAAAAGCAAAGAAAAATCAAAAATAGTTATAGAATTAAGGCGACAATTTCCAGAGTTTAGTACAATTAAATGGCTAAAGATAATTGATCTACCTAAAAGCTCCTTTTACGAGTGGTTAGAAAAACTTGAAGAAATCAATGTAAAAGATAAAAATGACACCAAATTAATTAAAGAAATAGTCGATGATTCAAAAGGAACTTATGGATACCGTAGAGTTACAATAGCTATGCGTAACAAAGGGATATTTATCAATCATAAAAGAGTTTTACGATTGATGAAGAAAAATGACTTACTTTGTAATAAGTATACTAGAAGAAGTCGAGGATATAGCTCCTTTAAAGGAGAAATAGGTAAGATAGCAGACAACAAGATAAATAGAGATTTTAAAGCAAGCTCTATGTATGAAAAATGGGTTACTGATGTAACTGAATTTAGGATACCAGGAATAGACAAAAAGCTTTATCTATCTCCAATTATGGATCTTTACAATAAGGAGATAATATCCTACAGTTTATCCATCCGTCCAACAGTCAATTTTACAAATAAAGCACTTAAATTAGCTTTAAATGTTTTACCTAAGAACCATAGTTTAACAATACACTCAGACCAAGGATTTCATTATCAACATAAATCTTGGATTAATGAATTGTATAAGCATGGAGTTATTCAAAGTATGTCAAGACGAGGTAATTGTTTGGACAACTCATCAATGGAAAACTTCTTTGGCATATTAAAGCAAGAGATGTTTTACGGAGTTAAGTTTAATTCGATATCTGAGTTAGAAAGGGAAATTAGAAACTATATATACTGGTATAACAATGAGAGAATAAAGGCAAATTTAAACGGTATGTCTCCTGTTGAGTACAGAAAACATACCGCATAAATTAAATATTATTTTGTCCGTGTTTTAGGGTTCACATCATAATTAGCACCTTGCATTTATTTATTATTGTAATTTTGCTAATTAATATTCTAATCCGGCTAATCTTACATAAGTTTTGTATCTGTCGTTTGCATCTTTTTCAGCTTTTGCGTATAGTTCTTCAGCGATGTGTGGTTGTGATCTTTGAAGTGTTCTATATCTTGTTTCACCAAGGATGAAGTCTCTGAAGCTTTCTGTTGGCTCTTTAGAGTCAAGTACGAAAGGATTCTTTCCTTCTTTTTCAAGTCTTGGGTCAAATCTGAATAAGTGCCAGTATCCTGCGTCAACAGCTTCTTTTTCTCTAGTTTGAGTTTTGCCCATTCCGCCTCTAATTCCGTGGTTAATACATGGAGCATAAGCTATTATTAGTGATGGTCCATCGTATTCTTCAGCATCTTTAATAGCTTTTAGAGTATGGTTCATGTTAGCACCCATAGCGATTTGTGCTACGTAAACGTATCCGTAAGTAGCCATCATCAGACCTAGGTCTTTCTTTCTAACGTCTTTACCTGATGCTGCGAATTGTGCAATTGCTGCTGTTGGAGTAGCTTTGGAAGCTTGTCCACCTGTGTTAGAATAAACTTCTGTATCAAATACCATTACGTTTATATCTTCACCTGAAGCAAGTACGTGGTCTAATCCACCGAATCCGATGTCATATGCCCATCCGTCTCCACCGAATATCCAGATTGATCTCTTAATGATGTAATCTTTTAAGTCAGCGATTTCAGCTAGGATTTTGTCTCCGTCTTCGTTGTTTACTTTTGTTCCAAATAATGGAACTATTTTTGCGTAAACTTCTTTTGTAGCTCTTGGGTCGTTTTCATTTTCAACCCATTGT
>JAAZCH010000265.1 GCA_012513395.1 Tissierellia bacterium | reverse complement strand
AGAGGTGATTTAATGGAAGAAAAGAAAATCATGGTTAATGAAAACGATTATGAATTTGCCATGAGCCAAGGGTTTAGTGAGGACTTAGCCCCTGTACCTCCCGGGAAGAGAAAGTGGAATACTTTTAACTATTTTACATTGTGGATGGGATCTGTTCATAACGTTCCTAATTACGTAGCAGTAGGTGGATTTTTATTTTTAGGAATGTCTCCTGCAAACGTAATGATTGCATTGATATTGAGTTCTTTTGCAGTAATCGCATTGTTAGTTATAAACGGAATGCCTGGATTTAGTTATGGAATTCCATTTCCAGTATTACTTAAATCTTCATACGGTGAAGTTGGAGCAAAATTACCTGGGATTTTAAGGGGAATTATTGCTGCAATAATGTGGTATGGATTACAAACATTTTCAGGATCATTGGCTTTAATGATTTTATTAGGTAAAATCTGGCCTGGATTTTTGGAATTAGGTGGGGGATTCAACTTCTTTGGAATAGGTCTTCCTGGATTAATAGCTTTTGCTATATTCTGGATAGTAAACTTAGGTATTGGCCTAGGTGGAGGAGAGACGATCTCAAAGTTCACGGCAGTTTTAAATCCTTTGATTTACATTGTATTTGGTGGAATGTTAGTTTGGGCTATTAGAGTAGCGGGAGGAATTGGAAATATATTAAATTATTCTTCTGGAGTACAACCAGCAAATTCACATTTGTTTATTTACTTGATGATTATTTCTTCAGTGTTATCAGTGTGGGCAGCTCCTGGCGCTAGTGCAGCAGACTTTGCAAGAAACGCAAAAAGTTACAAGGCACAATTAATAGGACAAAGTGCAGGATTATTCATTTCATATTTATTGTTTGCATTTTCTAGTGTATGCATATTAGTTGGCGCAACACTTCATTACGGAGTAGAGATGTGGAATGTTTTAGACATAGTTAACAAATGGGATAGCTTATTTGCAGCATCATTTGCAATAATAGTTTTACTTATGACTACTGTATCTACAAATGCTACAGGTAATATCGTACCTGCAGGTTATCAACTAGCTTCCTTATTTCCTAAGAAGCTTGATTATAAACAAGGCGTAGTTGTGGCAAGTGTTATCAGTTTTCTAATTATGCCATGGAAGTTAATGGAAAATGCAACTAGTATCTATGCGTTTTTGGATATTATTGGGGCGGTTGTTGGTCCAGTTGCAGGTGTTATGATAGCTCATTATTATTTTGAAAAGAAGCAAGTTCTCAATACGGAAGATCTTTACACTCCTGGGGATAGACAGTATGCCAATGGCATAAACACAAAAGCGTTTATTGCAACTATAGTAGGATTGATTTTCCCAATTGGTGCAAAATTTGTACCTGCACTTGCTAGATTTGGAAGCATATCTTGGATACTAGGTTTTGGTATAGCATTTACCATTTATCTAGCTATTACACGAAAAAAATAAAATTATTTGGAGGAAAAGAATGTACGATTTATTAGTTAAAAATGGTTTGGTAGTAACAGAAGCAGGCGAAGTTTATGCAGACATTTTAGTAAAAGATGGAAAGATTTCAGCAATTGGAGAAGATTTGAAAAACGAAGAAGCGGCTAAAGTAATTGACGCTGAAGGTATGGTTATTACACCTGGTATGATAGATACTCATGCTCACTTCTCAGAGCCAGGAAGAACTGAGTGGGAAGGATATGACACTGGAACAGCAGCTGCTGCAAAAGGTGGGGTAACTAGCTTTATAGAAATGCCTCTTAACCAACTTCCATGTACTCAAGATGGAGAATCATTGTATATTAAATTAGAAATTGAAAAAGAAAAAATTAAAGTAGATGGAGCTTCCCTTGGAGCTTTAACTCCTTCTAATCTAGATGATATTCAAGATCTATCTGATGGTGGTGTTGTAGGATATAAAGCATTCATGTCAACTTGTGGTGACAGATCTCTTGACAATGACATGGAAAATGTAGACGATTATTCACTTTGGGAAGGTATGAGAAGAATTGCTAAAACTGGCAAAACTCTAGGCGTTCACTGTGAAAATGCAAAAATTACAGACACACTTGGCGCGATTGCAAAAGCAAATGGCCCAGACACATTAAAAGCATATGTAGAATCTAGACCTGTATTTACAGAAGTAGAAGCTGTTAAAAGAGCAATTTATCTTGCACAACAAACAGATGTGAAGCTAAATATTTGTCACTGTAGTTGTCCAGAAGCAGTTGAAGAAGTAACTAAGGCTAGAGAAGCAGGCTTTGATTACATGGCAGAATCTTGTACTCACTATTTCTACTTCCATACTGACGAATTAGATGACATTGGAAACACCGCAAAATGTTCACCACCAATCAGAGATTTAGCTAATCAAGAAAGAATGTGGGAAGAATTATTCAAAGGTAATATCCACTTCATCGGATCTGACCACTCTCCGTGTACTCCTGATTTAAAAGAAGGAACTGCATTTAGCGCATGGGGCGGAATATCAGCTATCCAAAACAGCTATGATATTTTCTTTGACGAAGCTGTAAATAAGAGAAATATGCCTTTAAAACAATTCGTAGACGTAACGGCTACAAATGCAGCTAAGAGATTTGGTTTAGAAAACAAAGGAAGCATCCAAGTTGGATACGACGCTGACTTAGTTCTAATCGATCCTAAAGCTTCATATGAAGTTACTACTGAAGGATTAGAATACAAAAACAAAATCAGTGCATATGTTGGAAGAACCATTGGTTGCCAAATCAAAACTACAATCGTAAGAGGAAATGTAGTTTACGATGGAGAAAAAGTAACTGAAGAAACAACTGGTCAGTTAATACTAAATAAATAATTAAAATTTAATTTAGATAATTATTATATTAAAAGCCGCCTTATTATTTGTACTTGGGGCGGCTTTAAAATAGAGATGTTGGGAGACATAAGTTATGAACTTTTTATTAACACTACAAAATGTAAGCGTACTATTTACACTTATAGTGATTGGGTACTTGGTAGGAAAACTCAACTGGGTTACAGCAAGTGGCCAAAAAGAAATTACTAAACTAGTATTGAATGTCACAATGCCGGCCACGATTATTTTAGCCATGCAAGTGCCTTTTTCCCTGGAAAGAGTACAGAATATATTAATTCTACTGGGAATTATGCTTGCTTGTTATATATTTATGTTTATAGTTGGATGGCTAGTGACGAAGTTGTTTCCAGGATCTCCAGGACAAAAGGACATCTTTCACATGGGAATGCTTTTATCAAATACTTCTTTTATGGGATACCCAATTGTACTAGCACTTCTAGGAGATGATGCATTATTTTATGCAGTTATCTGCGGAGGATTCCTATTTGAAATAATTTCCTGGACTCTTGGAATTCATATAATTGGAAGAAATGTGGCAGGAAATAAAGGTGGACTTAAAAATGCCATTTTAAATCCTGGGGTTCTATCCATAGCTGTAGGGGGAATTTTATTTTTAACTAATATAAGTATACCAGAGCCATTATTTTCTACCATGAATTTACTTAGTAGAGCTACATCTCCATTAGCCATGTTAGTAGTGGGTTTAATACTTTCTAGATCCAATATCAAAGAAGCTTTAAAGGACTGGAGAATATACGTAGCATCTGCAATAAAATTATTTATAAACCCTCTTGCAATACTATTTACACTTAAATTTTTAGGATTTGATGGAATATTTATAGTAATACCAGTGATGCTTTTATCTATGCCTACAGCAGCTTACATCGCTATGTTCAGTGACAATTTAGGAAATGATAAATCATTAGCATCTCAATTAGTATTTGTTTGTTCATTACTTTCATTGATTTCAATTCCGATAATAGGTACGTTAATATTATAGTTAGTCATAACCCTTAAATATAGACATGAAAATAGCTGTCAAATTTCTTTTTAGAAATTTGACAGCTATTTTCATGTCTATATTATATTGTTTATTCCGTAATGGATTCCAAGTAAACTGTCTGCTCCTGATGTGTGACCTGTGCTTAAAATACAATTTACACTTTGATCGATATTATCTGTGCCTAACAGCTCCAGTAAGCTTTCAGAAAATATTCCCTTGAGAGCATACTGTAAAAATTCTCTACTTATATCATTAGTTCTAGACAAACTGGCTTCGAGTTTTATCTTATCAACTTGTTGCTCTTTTCCTTTAGAAAATAAAACGAATAATATTCCTATTAAGATATCATCTCCTGATGGAGTAAGGCCTAAACCCCTTCCGATAATTTCATTTGGATTAATAAGGGGATTAATCTTTTCCAGAAAAGCACTGTTGTTAATTAAAGATTCATTTTTTCCATTCAATCCAGTAATTGGATTTTTACTTTCAATTGTTTCCTTCAAAATATTTAGGGGTATTTTGTCAACTATCTTTGGAAAATGTAAATCCACAACTGTTGTGTCGCCATCTATTATAAAATTAAGTCTTTGAAGGTTGCCTCCAAGTTTTATTTGTTCTAAATCACTTTTGTCAACTTGGATACTTAGAGCATTTAAGTTTTCAAAATGTGAGACATAAAATATTTTTTCTTTGGCTTTAAGATACACGCCATTTTTATAAATAGAAATCTTTTCGAATTTAGTAAAGTCCAAAACATCTAGAAGATGCTTTGGACACTTTTTTACTTTAATCATTTTTGTTCGTTTTGAAGTTTCTCTACATATGCTAGAATTGCTTTTTCAAAACATTCGATAGGTGGGTTTACAGTACCAGCTCCTACCTGACCAATTCCTGCTTTTTTATTTGCTATTCCCGTATTTATTACTGGTGTGATTCCAGTTTCTACAACTTTCATAGCGTCAATTCCCAATGGAGCTCCTTTAAAATTCCAAGTAGGAATAATAAAGTTTGGATTATTTCCTGTTACGATTTTTTGCATGTTGTTTGATATTTTGAGTGCATCTTCAAAACCACCAGTTCCAACAAATCTAGTTACAGCAGGTGCAGCTATCATAACCATCCCACCAACTCCCAGGGTCTCAGTGATTGCTGAGTCTCCGATGTCGGGATTTGCATCTGCTTCTGAAAAACCAGTGAAGTAAAGTCCTTGTGGTGTGTTTACAGGTGCTGTGAACCACTCATCTCCCATACCGCTGATTCTTATTCCAAAGTTTTCTCCATTACGGCACATGCAAGTTACTATTGTACCTTCTTGGATTTTTCTAGCGCCGTCCATTACAGCTTTTCCTGCTGCCATTGCTAGGTTTAAAAAGAACTGATCTGTATCAGATAAAAATTTGATCACTTGATATTTTTCATCTTCATCCATTGGAAGGGAAGTGATAGTAGGTGCAACTTCTTTTAGGAAAGCTAAACTAGCTGCGATATTTCTTTGATGGAACTCATCTCCCATGGCTATTGCTTTTGCAATCAAAGGATTTAAACTTAGTCCGCCTAGTTTATTGATAGCTTTGTCTAAAGTAGGTCCTAATATTTCTGCCATCCATTTCAATCTATTTACCACTTCTTCATCGTATGCACCGAAGCGAAGTACTTTGCCGATACCTTCATTCATTGTGCAGTATCCTACTGTTTCGTTAATAGTATCTTCAACAACTACCAATGCCATGTTCATAGATGTTATTCCGCCCATTGGTCCAACTGCATTTACATGATTACAAGGAATAAATGTAATCTCACCATTTTCCAGCATCTTGAATGCAGCTTCTTCACTTTCAGCCCAACCTTCAAATAGAATAGCTCCCACGCAAGAGCCTTGCATCGGCTCTGTCATATTTTCGTATTTAATTGGAGGACCTGCATGTAATAGTACATGTTCTTTTAATTCTGGTATTAGTTCTTTCCCAGGTTTAACTCCAACTAAGACTGGATTAGACTTTACAATTCTATCTACTACTGCTTCATTTGCTTCTGCTATTGTATTGTATATATATTTATTCATTTGTTCCTCTCCATGCCTCCAAGAATTCCAGTGCTCTCATCAATTCCTTTTTTCCACCTGCAATCGGAGTAAAATTATATTGGACATATTTTGCATCAAAGGATTTCAAATTATTAGCAAAACTCTCTAATCCGATATTTATAATTTGTAATTTATCATTCAGTAGGTTGTTCTTTTCCCCTAAGTCCAAATCTACAGATATTTTTTCCAAAGGAAGAACTGGTTTTTCTTTGTAATCAATTTTCTTTCCAATTAATCCCAGTGCATGATCTAATGCCTGTCTATTGGAATGGAAAACTGTAGCTCCAACATCTTTAAGCTGTTGTTCTTGTTCATTTATATTTTGAGGATCTTGTTTAGTTCCACAAATAGTAGTAACAACGTCAATATCTGGTCTAGTTGATTTTACTTCCTTGATTGTCTCCACTAGGGTAGAGGCAGGATCTTCATTTGCGCCAAATCCTAATACTACATCAAGTACAATTACTTTTGTGTTTTTATCTTCAGCTGCTTTTAAAATGTATGGAAGTCTTGCTGTTGGGTCTATCATAGGATGAGGTTTACCTTGGGTATATTCGTCATCTCCAAGGTCTATTACTTCAAACCCTTCGTGATTTAATATATAACCATGTTCATGGGTTAATTCTTCATTTATATTTAAGCCTCTTTCAATTAAAAGGGCAGCTTCCGTAGCTAACGTTCCTCCTGTATATAGACCTTTTATAGTTCCGTTTGCATCTTTTATTTCAGCTTCGCTTACTATTGTTTCTGGCTTTTTGTTCTCAAGAAGATCTATTCCTAAAATAGCTAACTCTTCTAGAGTTCCAGCTCTATAATACCCTTCAAAGTGACTATCAGGAGTTTCGCCTAAGAATAAGGAAGCTACAGGTTTGGTAAGTGATTTTAAATAAGCTTCTACTTTTTCTCTTACTTCTTTTGCCGGTGGTTTTGAAAGTACTAAAATGACTTCTGTTTCATCGTCATCCATTAAGTTTTCAACACCCTTTAGAAAAGTCATCGCTCCTACTTCTTCACTTAAATCCCTTCCACCAGTTCCAATAGCGTTGGTGATTCCATAGCCTTTTCCATCTAGAATAGAAGTGACTTCTTGAATGCCTGTTCCTGACGCACCTACTATTCCAATTTTTCCTGATTTTGTTTGGTTTGCGAAGGCTAGGGGAACACCTTTAATGATACTTGTTCCACAGTCAGGTCCCATTACTATAAGTCCTTTTTCTCTTCCTTCTTTTTTAAGCTGAATTTCTTCTTCAAGTGGTACATTGTCACTGAAAATAAATAGATTTAGATTTTGGTCCAAACATTTTTTACCAACAGAGTAAGCGTAGATTCCTGGAACAGAAATCATTGCCAAGTTAGCTTCTGGCAAAATTTCCAATGCTTCAGGTAGAGTAGTCGCTTCTTGGATTCCAGACATAGCTGAACTTTTTTCAGTTGCACTAAGTTCTTCATCGATAATTTCCACTATTCCATCTAGTTCTGTTTCATCATCTAAATCCAAAACTATTGCGATGTCATTTGCGCCAGCTTTTTCTACTTCATCGGTTAGGAGCCCACTTTCTTTGAACATATCCTTGTTTGCTGGTGTCGCCATCATAATTGAAGCAACGTTGACTGCAGGGTGTGCATTTATTTTATTGTTAAGGAGCATCAAGGCAACTGAATCCTTATACATGTCCTTTTTAATTACTGTTATTAACAATTAATTTTCTCCTTATTCTGCAAAACGATTTTTATTGTCGTATCTATCAAAGTGGATATCATCGCTAATTAGATATTCGTAAATAGCATCTACGATTTCGATTCCATTTTCATTACTTTTTTCTTCTCTAGCTGAACCTCTTTGTCCTGGATAGCTTACTTCATCAAATCCTGGAGCTGGCTCCATTTCGTTAAGTTCTTGAAGCATATCTGACATATCTCTCTTGAATTTATTTAATCCTACAAATCTCTCAGGATCGATTACTATGTGAAGTTGTCCTAGATTTCTTCCTTCAGAAAGGTCATGATACATACTGGAGATGTGTTTTCCAAATGGCACTCCTAAAAGTACACCAGATAAAATATCTACCATCATCATAAGTCCATATCCCTTTGGTCCTGCAATTGGTAGTAGGGCATTAACTTTATGTGGATCTGTAGTAGGTGCTCCAGTTTCATCTACAGCCCAGTCATTCGGGATAGGTTCATTTTTAGATTTTTTATCTAAAATTTTACCCCAAGCCTGGACAGTTGTAGCCATGTCTATCATCAACTTTTCGCCATCTTCAGTTGGCGCACTGAAAGCTATAGGATGAGTTCCATAATATGGCTCTGTTCCTCCATATGGTACAGCCATTGGGTCAGATTGACACACTGAGAATCCAATTAGATTTTCATCCCTAGCCATTTCGCAAAAGTATCCAATAGAACCAGAGTGGCTAAGTCTTTTCATTCCTACTACTGCAATCCCATTCTTTTTAGCCATTTCAATTGCTTTTTCCATTCCATATTTAGCAACTACAAATCCAATTCCATTGTCTCCATCTACTATACCACTACATGGACCGGTTTCTTCCCAAGTTATATTTGGATCAACAGTGATTCCGCCTTTGAAAATTCTCTCAGAGTAATATTCAACTCTAACTGCACCATGAGAGTGATAACCTCTAGCATCTGAAAATGCAAGGATTTCGCTTGTTACTTCTGCATGATCTTCTTTTAATCCTGCAGCCATTAATTTTTTCTTCATTAATTCTTTTAATTCAGCTCTTTGTAAAATCATTTTTTCACCTATATTTTTTATTTATATTTATATTTCTACGTCTCTGTTGCAATCTTTTGAATATATATATGTCAATGGTCCGCTGCCAACTGCATAAGCTCCTTGAAGACTATAAGCACTCATAAATATATAATCTCCTTCTTTTACTGGCATCCATTCGTTATCCAAGTTATACATTCCCATACCTTCAGTTATCAATGCTCCATGCTCAGGTAAATGAGTTTCAATGTAGCCATGAGATGCTCCAGGTTGGAAGGATAGAATATGGAAGTTCATATCAAAACCTAAATTATCTACAGCAGGTAGGAAGTTAGTAAATTGAACTTCTTTCATGCCTTCATAATCTTCATACTCTAAATCAGCTGCATTTCCTACGACTAAGTGTGCACTATATCCCTCTACTGGTCTATATCTTCTCTTGTATAAAAAAGCTTTAACAGTCTCGCCTGATTTGTTTTCAAAATAAAGTTTGTCTTCAGCAGGTGTAAACACAAATCCACCATCTTTTAGAATTTCTTCTCCTTCTGTTGTATTAACAGAAAGTTCTCCAGAAATTACATAAATAAATGTTTCAACTCCATCGCCACCGAATCCTTCAGCGTGTTTTCCATTTGGTTGGATGTGAAGTAAATAATCTACGAAGCTTGCTCCTATATGAGGAGTAGCTAAAACTGTGATATCACAATTTTCAAATCCTGGAATTGAAGTTTTCACCAATCCGTCTGGCTCTAATAACGCATAGTTGTTCTTTTTAACTACCGATCTGTTTGCTAAAATGTCATTTCTGTACCCTAATTGATTATTTAAATATCCCATAATTTCCTCCTAATTAATATGCTAATTTATATAAAGTATTTTCCAATACCTTAATTCCTAAAATCAAATCGTCTAACTCAGTTTTCTCATCAGGATTGTGACTTATTCCTGCGATGCTTGGCACAAATATCATTCCCGTAGGAACTCGTGGGGCAAATATTTGCGAGTCATGTCCTGCACCTGAGTGCATTACTTCGTAATCTATTCCCATTTCTTTAACTGTATTTTCTATCGTGTTTGTTACTTCATGATTCATCGGAACCGGGGGAGCATTCATCCACATATTGATATCAATGCCCATATTCATATCTTCCACAATTTTTTTCATATTGTTTTCAATTTTTTTTGTGAAATTGTTAAGGATAAATCCATCAGGATGTCTACAATCCATCGAAAACACAACTTTACCGGGAACTACATTTACAGTATTTGGAGTGACTGTAATATTTCCAAAAGTAATTACTAGAGGATCACCTTCTTCTAAAGCCATTTCAATAGATGACTTAACTATTTTTGAATAAGCATAGATTGCATCTTTTCTATATCCCATCCTAGTTGTGCCAGCGTGATTAGCTTGTCCAGTAATTGTAATTTCATATCTCTTTTGTCCCGTTATTGCAGTAATTACTCCAATGTGTTTGTTTATCATTTCTAGATAATTTCCTTGTTCGATGTGAATTTCCACAAATTTATCGATGTTATTAGACGGAGCATCATCAGATTTAAAATCAAATCCATGTCTTTTCATCTCATCTACAAGTTTAATTCCATCGCCATCTTTAATATTCTCCATTTCAATTCTTTCTTCAGAATCTATCATATTGAAAATATTTTTGCTTCCCCAAAACACATAGGGAAATCTACTGCCTTCTTCTTCTGCCATAGAAATTACTTGTAAACCTTTTTTAGGTTGGCCGTGCTTTTCGTAAAGATTTTTTATTGCGACTAAACCTGCCAGGATTCCGAATTGACCGTCTAAGTTTCCACCTTCTACAACGCTGTCGATGTGAGAACCTGTCGCTATAACGCCTGAACCTTCTGAACCAGGAATTGTACCAAAAAGATTTCCCACTGCATCAAATTCAGCTGTCATGCCTATGGCTTCCATTTCCTCTTTCATCTTATTTTGTGCATTATACCATTCGTCACTATATAACAATCTAGTTAGGCCGCCTTTATCAGTTTTGCCTATACTAGAGAAAATGTTCTCGTAATAGTTATAAGCTGTTCTATATTCCATCATACTCCTCCTTAATATTTTTATGTAATCAATTCATTTTTGTTTATTATATACATAGATTTTAATCGTATCATTAGACCAAATAACATTTTATTATTTACCATTTAGGCAAAATGCACAAGAAATGAAAACGTTTATATATTATATTATAGTACAAGGCTTTAGAATTAAAAACTATCAAATCTTCAATTAAAATTTGTGATAGAATATGTTTATTGAATTATCTAACTAGGAGGTTTCGATGAAGCTAATTGAATTACTTAACGATAAAAAATTTAATTATTTTGTTGTTATGAACGAAGAAGCAGACCTTGATAAAGAGATTACAACCGTTGAATCTACAGAAACACCTGATGTTTATTCATATATAGGCGATAATGCTTTGATTATTACTACTGCCATGTACTATGCTGATAAACAAGAGGAGTTAATTTTACTGATAGAAAACTTATCTGAAAAGAACTGTTGTGGGCTGGCAATTAAAGTTGAAAGATTTTTAAAAGTTTTAGATAATAGCGTGATAGAAAGGGCAAACGAATTAAAATTTCCCATACTATTAATTCCCGCGCATAAAACCTTGGGAGAAGTTTACCAAGATGTTCTTATGCATATATGGCAAGATACAAATGATGAGCTAATATTTGCTCTTAATAGTCAGAAAGTTTTTTCAAATATGTTATTACAGGATCAAAATTTAAGAGGTATTCTTATGACTCTAAGTAACATTTTAAAAGTTGAGACGGCACTTATAGATCCTTTTGGAAATATCGAATACTCCAGCTCGAATTTTGCTAGAGCTTTTGATAAAAACAATATTCGAAGTCTAGCATCAAAAATACCAAGTGATGTCAAATATTATAGCGATACTCTAGAAAATATAAAAGAAGAAAAATTCAATGTAGGGGTCTATACCATGAAATTGACTGCTCATTATCCCTACTATTTGCTATTATTAAATACAGAAAGATTAAGCTACCCTGTTTCTAGTTTCATTATCGATCAAGCTTTATTCAGCATCGCTTTTACCACGACTAGAGAGTTAAATATCGAATATCATAAGCTAGAAAAGAAGGAAAGCCTTTTCTTAAATTTAATTAAACTTTGTTCTAGGGAAGATGAGGAGCAAATTCTAGAATTTGTTCACAGTAATAAAATGGACTACTTTACATCAGGAAGAACTATTATTTTGTATTTTCCAGATTTTTCAAAATTATTCCCAAGCCACTTACAAATCATAGGCTATACATTAATATATAACTGGCTGGCAAAAAAATTTGAAAAATTAGAACACTATAATCTATATCCACTTAGAAATGAGAAGATGTATATTGTCCAAACAAGTGAAAAAAATATTTCTAAAATTATAGACATTTTAAATAAAAATGTAGAGGTTTTAAAAAAAGTTTTGGAAATCGATATAAATATTGCCATAGGCGCAGAATTTCACTCATACAATTTTCAATATCAAAGCTATACAGAAGCATTAAAAGCTGTAGAACATGGTACGGAAAATGTTGATTTTCAGCATATTAAAATATCTAGACCACAAGATTTCAAATCATTATTCTCACATATTAATTCCTATGAGCTTACATTTTTTGCTCAATCTATTTTGGGAGATTTGTATGAGGCTGATTCTAAAAATTATGCAGATTACAGAGATACGTTAAGAAAATGGCTCATGAATAAAACTGATGTATCTAAAACTGCTAGGGAAATGTATATTCACAGAAATACAGTCATTTATAGACTTGAACGTTGTAAGGAAATACTAAACTCTGATTTAAATGACCCTGATGAATTGTTTAACTTGGAAATAGCGTTGAATTTATTAGAAATGTGACAAAATTGTATAGTATGCACAAAATATGATTGTACATTTATTATTTATAACCGTGATTTATTGGCAATTTAAAAATATACTACTCATAGGTAAAATTATATATTTTGAAAGGAAAGAATAATGAATAAAAAAATTGTTGTAGCATTAGGTGGAAATGCTCTAGGCGACTCGCCAGAAGAGCAGAAGGAACTAGTTAAAGAAACTTCACAATCTATAGTGAAATTAATAAAGGATGGATACGAAGTAATAGTAGGACACGGAAATGGTCCCCAAGTGGGAATGATAAATTTGTCATTTGATTACTCTCACGATGGAAATATTGGAGTTCCTAATATGCCTTTTCCTGAGTGCGGAGCAATGAGCCAAGGATATATCGGTTATCATATGCAACAGGCATTAAAAAATGCTTTAAACGAGGAAAATATTGACAAAGAAGTATGTTCCATTGTAACTCAAGTAGTTGTAGACAAAAATGACGAATCTTTTTCAAATCCAACAAAACCCATAGGTCAATTCTATTCCAAAGAAGAATCCGAAAAACTTTCTTCTGTCAATGGACATACTTATGAAGAGGATTCAGGGCGAGGATATAGAAGGGTAGTTCCTTCTCCAACTCCTATTAAAATTGTTGAGCTGGAAACAGTTAAAAAACTTTCTGATATGGGAACCGTAGTAATCACTGTAGGAGGTGGCGGGATTCCAGTAATTGAAGAAGATGGATTATATAAAGGGGTAGCGGCAGTTATTGATAAAGATAAATCTTGTTCGAAACTGGCTTCTGATATGAAGGCTGGAACATTATTAATTTTAACAGCCG
The DNA here is from genome assembly GCA_012513395.1 of Tissierellia bacterium. The sequence continues at coordinate 58,718 of JAAZCH010000265.1, read as the reverse complement.
TGGAACAAGTTGCGATAAACTTTAATAAGCCAAACCAAGAAAATCTTTCTAAAATAAGTGTTTCTCAAGTGCATAAATATATTGAAGAAGAGCAATTTGCTAAAGGTTCAATGCTTCCAAAAATAGAAGCGTGTTTAAACTTTCTGGAACAAAATCCTGAGGGGAAAGCAATTATCACCTCATTAGAGAAATCGTTAGACGCATTAAATGGCAAAACAGGTACAATAATATACAAGGATTAAAGAGACAAATTGTTTTTAATTGAAATTTGACTTTACAACTAGTGTAATTTATGTTATATTTTTTACAGTTGATTAATAATCAGTGCCGTGATAAGAAAGAGTAGATGTATTAATAACTTATAGAGAGTGCATGCTTGGTGAAAATGCATAGCTATTATATATCGAACACATCTTTGAGCTAATCTTGCAAAACCGTTAAGGAAGTAGTGGATTCGGATAACTCGCACCCGTTATAGTGCAAAGGTATGATAGTACCTGATGAGTTTGGTATCGCGAGATATCATTAAACAGAGGTGGGACCACGGGAATATATTCTCGTCCTCTAGCATGTATATGCTGGAGGACGAGATTTTTTTGTTTTTGGCCAAAACAAGACAAAATATTTTAAAGGGAGAAAAGAAGATGTTAAATAAGAAATATTTAAAAAGATTTGTTTTAGTGGCGATCGTAATAGCTAGTTTATTCTTAATGGTAGGTTGTGGAGGCACTTCAAAAAATGATAAAGAAAAAAACGACTCTAATAGACTAGAAGTCATTAAAGAAAAAGGTTACTTAGAAGTTGTGACAGAACCGTATTTTGCACCATATGAATTTATTGACCCGTCCAAAAGTGGCGACGAGCAGTATGTAGGGTCAGATATATTACTTGCAAAATATATAGCCGAAAAGATTGGAGTTGAAGTTAAAATAATTCCATTAGAATTTTCTGCAGTGTTAAGCAGTATAACTGAAGGAAAATATGATTTAGCAATCTCAGCTTTGGCATATACTCCGGCAAGGGAAGAAGCCATGAATTTATCTGACGGATATTACTTTTCAGAAAATAGTCCAGGTTATGGTTTGTTAATTCGCCAAGAGGACTCAAACAACATCAAAGGCCCTGATGACATGGCAGACAAAATTATAGTAGCTCAAAGTGGATCTCTTCAGGAATTATTTGTAAATGAACAAGTTCCAAAATACAAAGAATTTAAAAGAGTATCTGCAACTACAGATGGATTCTTAATGGTAGAAGAAAATAAAGCTGATGCCTGTGCTGTATCTATTCCAATGGGACAATTGTATATAGAAGCAAATCCAAATGCAAAATTAATGATAGTAGAAGGTTTTGAATTTGAAGTAGATCCAGAAACTCAAGGTACTCGAATAGGAATACCAAAAGGTGAATCCGAACTTACAGAAATTGTTAATGAAGCTATTAAAGAAGTTTTGGAATCTGGAGAATTTGAAAAATGGCACAAAGAATATACTGAGTATGCAAAAGACTTAGGATTGTAAGAGGTGTAGGTTATGACAAATACGATTATTTCTCTATGGCAGAAGTATGGATATGTTTATATAAGTGGATTGACAGGAACATTGTGGCTGGCTGGAATTACTGTTTTTGCAGCATCCATCCTAGGAACGGTTATTGCGATTTTAAAGCTATCTAAAATAAAGATTTTGGATTTAGCAGTCAATGCATATATTGGAGTACTTAGGGGAACTCCAATATTATTGCAACTATACTTTTTCTGGCTGCTCCTCCCAAAGGTAACACCATTTTCTTTAAGCGATACAGCATGTATAGTGGTAGCTTTAATAGTAAATGCAAGTTCGTATGTCGCAGAAGTAATCCGTGCTGGTATTCAAGCAGTGGATAAAGGACAAGGAGAAGCCGGTAAAAGCTTAGGACTTTCAAATTGGAATGTGATGAGAAAAATCATCCTTCCCCAAGCTATAAAAAACATTTTACCTGCCCTTGGAAATGAATACATTTCTATGGTAAAGCAGACTTCATTGGCTTCAGTATTCTTTGTAAGTGAATTAATGACCTCTTACAAAACTGTTCAGTCAGCTACATTTTTATCTCTTCCTTCTTTAGTTATAGTAGGAATAATCTATTTGGTCGTAACAAGTATTCTTTCAAAAGGTATAAACGTTTTTGAAAGGAGCTTGCAAAATGGATAAAATATTAGTAGAGGTCAATAATCTTTATAAATCCTTTGGAGAGTTAGAGGTTTTAAAGGGAATTACTGAAAAAATTAGTTATGGTGAAGTGGTTTCAATAATAGGTCCTTCCGGAAGCGGTAAGAGTACTTTTCTTCGATGTTTAAATTTATTGGAGATGCCAACTGATGGAGAGGTCATCTTTAAAGGAAAGAACTTAATGGATAAAAACATAAATTTGGCTAAATATCGCCAAAAAATTGGAATGGTTTTTCAACAGTTCAATGTCTTTCCACATTTAAATGTGTTAGAAAATCTTACCCTAGCTCCTACATTAGAAAAAGGTATTAAGAAAGAAGACGCAAAAAAATTGGCCGAGGAACTACTATCTAGAGTAGGACTTTTAGATAAAAAGTTGGAATATCCAAATAGACTATCAGGAGGACAAAAGCAAAGATTGGCCATAGTAAGAGCATTGGCTATGGATCCTGAGATAATATTATTTGATGAACCTACTAGTGCGTTGGATCCAGAGATGGTAAAAGAAGTTTTGGATGTAATTAAAGATTTGGTCACTTCTGGTATGACAATAGTAATAGTAACCCACGAAATGAATTTTGCAAAAGAAATTTCTGACAGAGTTTTGTTTATGGATGACGGAATAATACAAGAACAAGGCGCGCCAGAGGAAATATTTAATAATCCTAAAAATCCTAGAACTAAAGAATTTTTAAGCAAAGTTTTATAAAATATTAGAGCTAGGAGCTATATATCATGAGGTTTTTGTGAAAACATTGAATCTTTCTATATATTATGCTAGTATATCTTAGAGTACATTGGCTGATTACACGTAAAGTGAGGAAAGTCCGTGCTCCATAAAATGACGCTGGATAACGTCCAGTGGGGGCGACCCTAAGGCTAGTGCAACAGAGAGATACCGCCTGTTTTACAGGTAAGGATGGAAAGGTGAAGTAAGAGCTCACCAGCACATAAGAGATTATGTGGCTATGTAAACCCCGTCAGGAGAAAGATCAAATGGGACCGAGAGGTCAGATGGTAGATCGCTAGAGCTTTTTGGCAACAAATAGCCCAGATTAATGATCAGCGAACACAGAACACGGCTTATAGATGTACTCTTATTATTATATTTTGATGACAAAAGTTACAAAATGGAAAAGAATTGTAAACATTTTGTAACTTTTTTGTTGCTTTTTGGAAACTAATAGATTATAATTCTATTTGTTAAGAAAGTAAAAAAAAGAAAAAAGGAGTGTTAGAGTTGCAAAAAAGCAAGATGAGGATTCCAACGGGCCTTATAATAGTTCTTGTTTTAGGACTAATAGGTTTTAAAGATACAGGAATTTTCGTGAGTAGCTTCAATGCAAGGCTTAACAACGGTGTTGAAGTAAATTATAGTCCTAATAATAGGGCCGAAATAATAGGAGAAGGGGCGAGTAAAACTACTTACCATGTAGAATCTGCTGATGGTACAAGATTCTATGTCCCTAAAGAATATCTTCTAAAGGTAGATAATGGTGTCAATGGATATACTGTATTGAATAATACACCTTTATATGACAATTCAGGCGAGGTAATAAGATTATTATTCCTAGATGAATACTTAACTTTTGTAGAAAATAGGGGAGACCAAGCCCTTGTGAGAGCAAGTGATGGTTTAACTGGATATGTTAATAAATCAGATTTGGATCCAGATAGAATAAGAAATATTGTTGAAGGTATTGCTATAGACAATATCAACGCGAACAATGGAACTAATACACTTAATATTAATAAGGGTGATAGTGTCAAAGTAGCATGGTTTGAACGAGATTATTTTATTATATTTGACGAATTTGAGAATAAGTATCAAGTTTCAAAGAATTCAATAAGCCTATTTGAAAAACCAGAAGAAGTTAAAAAATCTGTAGAAGATGTTCCTGTAAAAAAAATAGTTCCAATGTCTGGAGACTCAAGAGTAAACGCGAGTGCAACAGCATTGAGTATAGCTAATAAGGCAGAGACTTTAATAGGATCTCCTTATGTATATGGCGATGTTGGTAAAGCAGGATATGACTGTTCAGGAATGGTATATGCACTTTATGGTGAATTTACAGATATAAAAATGCCTAGATCATCAAGACAAATGGCTGAAGTTGGAGAATTAGTTGAAGGAGAAGATTTACAAACTGGAGACTTACTTTTCTTTACTAGCAGCGGTAGTAGCACAATTTCACACGTAGGTTTATACGTTGGAGATGGCATGATGATTCACGCATCTAATAACCAAGGAAAGATAATTAAAGATCCAATCAGCGGATATTATTTCCAAAATAATTTCTCCCATGCGAGAAGATGGTTAGACTAAAATTAAATAACAATAAAATATGAAAAATTGGTGTCCTTAATATATAATTAAGGACATTTTCTTTTATTAGTGTATAATAATATTTGAGGTGCTTTATGGCATTTGTTGAATTTAAAGATGTTTATAAATTTTACCAAATGGGTGAAACAAAAATAATAGCAAATAATGGCATTACATTTGATATTGATAAAAAGCAATTTAACGTTATCGTTGGTCCATCTGGAGCAGGAAAATCTACTCTCCTAAATATTTTGGGTGGGATGGATAAAGCAGATGAGGGTGACGTAATTGTGGATGGGAAAAATATAGCTAAGTATAATGAAAAAGAGTTAACTGGCTATAGAAGACGTGATGTCGGTTTTGTGTTTCAATTTTATAATTTGGTACCCAATTTAACGACTTTGGAAAATGTGGAATTAGCTACGGAACTTTCAGAAGATCCATTGGACCCGAGAGAAATATTAGAAAAGGTTGGACTTGGAGAAAGATTGAATAATTTTCCCTCTCAGTTATCTGGTGGTGAGCAACAAAGGGCTGCTATAGCTAGAGCAATAGCAAAAAACCCTAAATTGCTCTTATGCGATGAGCCGACTGGTGCATTGGATTATAATACAGGAAAACAGATATTAAAGCTTTTATACGATACTATAGAAGATTTTGGTGCAACTGTCATTGTCATAACCCATAACAAGGCAATAGCACCCATGGCAAACAAACTCATTGAAATTAGTGATGCAAAGGTTAGAGATATACAATTAAACCCTAATCCTATCTCTATCGATTTGATTGAGTGGTAAATATGAATAATACTGTTTTAAAAGATATTATCAGAGAAGTAAAAGCGAACAAAGGTAGATTCTTCTCTATAATGGCGCTGCTATTAATAAGTATGATAGCTTTTTCTGGCGTTTTCATGGCTACTATTTTACTTGAAGATATTCCAGAGACCTACTATAAAAAATATAACTTACATGATGCAACTATAACTTCTACACTAGGTTTAGCTGAGGCTGATGAGGTAATCATCGCTACTAATACTATGGTAGAAGATTTTGAAATGGTAAAATCTGTAGACGTATTTGTAGAAAATACATCTAATATAGTAAAAATAGAGAACTTACCTGATAGTATTACAAATTTAATTTTGATTGAAGGAAGATTACCAGAAGAAAAGGGTGAGATAGTTCTAGGCTACGATTTTTTTAATGAAAAATTATCTATAGGAGATGCCATTTCCTTTGTCGATGGAAAAAATTCAAAGGATATAGAAGAATTAAAACTAAATACATATACCGTAGTGGGACTGGTTAGATCTCTTGAACATCTCACAGTGGACACTAGGGAACTTTCAACAATAGGAAGTGGAATTATAAGCTCTTTTGGATATGTTAGAAAATCTGAGTTTGCTACTGATTATTATACGAAGGCGAGAGTAAAAGGAAAAGGATTTTTAGAATTAGCTAGCTCTAGTGATGAATACGAAGAAAGTGTACAAAAGTTATTAATCAGTTTAGAAGAGTCATTTAAAGACAGACCAAAAACTAGAATGCTGGAAGTACGCGAAGAAGCTGATGAGAGTATTGAAGAAGCTGAATCAGAAATAGAAAAAGCAAAAAAGGAATTAGAAGAAGCTAAACAAGAGCTAGAAGATGGAAGGCAAGAGCTAGACGACGGTAGAATAAAATTATTAGAAGCAAAAATCGAAATAAAAGACGGCGAGATTGCATTGATGGAAGCCAGACAAGAACTCAACGAAGGTTGGAAAAAGTATGAAGAAGGAATAACTGAACTAAGAGATTCAGAAGTCGATGCTAGAAAAGAAATAGCCGACGGAAAAATAAAATTGCAAGATGCTAAACTAGAACTGGAGAAAGGTCGGGCAGATCTTGTAAAGGGAAGAAAAGAGTACGAAGATGGATTGGCAGAATTAGAAGATGCTAAAAAGAAATTCGCAGATGGTGAAAAACTTTACAACGACAATTTAAAACTGTACGAAGATGGCAAAGCTGAATTAGATGAAATGAAAGAAAAAATTCGTATCAGTAAAGAAATTCGACTTGGTGAGATTAACAAAGCCAAAAACAAGGGAGAATTGGAAGCATCTATTTCCACACTTACAGGACAAATCGCCAATCATCAAAGTAATTTGAATAACTATAAAGCACAACTTAGTTACAATCAGAGTATTCTTGAAACTACGGAAGACAAAACTGCCGTGGAGGAAAAAATTGCTGAGTTAAGAGGACTTATTGCTTCAGAGGAATCAAATTTAAATAATAAAACCAATCAATTGAACTTAGCAAAAGAACAGCTATCCAATTTTGAAAAAGTTGAAAAAGAAGGAAGGGTTCCTGATGAAGTGATAGATTATTCCGACGAATCTATAAATGAAGCCGAGAAAGAATTACGACTTGGGAAGATTAAACTAGACGAAGCTAAGTCCGAGCTGGAAAAAGGCAGATTGGAGTTGCAAGATGGAATTAATAAAGTCGAAGAAGGTAGATTAGAACTTGAAAAAGGCGAAAGAGACTTACGAGAAGGCGAAGCAGAATATAACCAAGGACTAATTGACATAGCAGATGCAGAAAGAACACTTGAGTCAGAGCTAGTAAAAGGCAGACGTGAGTTGGCAGATGCAAAAAAAGAATTGGAACAGGGAGAAGCAGATTATCAGCAAGGAATTATAGATTTAAGAGACGGTAAAATAGAGTATGAAGATGGATTAAAAGAATATGAAGAAGGCTTAGAAGAGTTTAGAGAAGGTGAAAAAGAGTTTGAGGAAAAATCTTCTGATGCTCTACTAGAAATTTCTGATGCAGAAATAGAAATTGCCGATGCAAAAGAGAAATTAATGAAGCTTAAAGAACCCAATTTCATGATAGACTCCCGAAGTGCGGATTCTAATTATCATACGGTTAAAGGATTACCTGTGAGCTTAAGAATATTAGCTATAGTTCTATCTATACTAGCTTTACTAATAGCTTTATTAGTTGCATTTACATCCATGACACGAATGGTTGATGAAAGAAGAGTCTTAATAGGAACTTATAAGGGCTTAGGGTATACAAATGATGTAATTTCTTCTAAATTTATTTTATTTGGTGGTGTATCGGGAATTGTAGGTACTATACTGGGTACGATAATAGGACAGAAATTTGTCGGCCCACTTATTTATGGCATATATATGGAGGGAATGATTTTTTCTGAAGTACTTAAAATGAACTCTATAAGCTTGTTTTTAATAGGTATGGTTTTAGCAATAATAACTACTACCTTTTCAGCTTATCTATCTGTAAATAAGACATTGAAGGAAAATACGGCGTCATTGTTAAGGCCTAAAGCTCCCAAGTCTGGATTTCGAATTTTCATGGAGAGAATTAAACCCCTTTGGAATAGACTTGGCTTTATGAACAAAATAACTGCTAGAAACATTTTTAGGTATAAGGACCGAATGGCTATGACGATAATTGGCGTAGCAGGCTGTATGGGTATATTGATTCTAGGTTTTGGAATGAAGTTTTCTATACAAAGTGTAGTGATGTTACAATTTGAAGAAATACAAGCTTACGACATCATGTTTGCAACTGAAGAAGATATAGATGATAAAGATTTTGAGAGAACAGTCAAAGAAATAGAAAACAACAAAAATATTTCAAATTATGCTAAAACAAACTTTAGGATATTAAAACTACAAATTCCAGGAGAAGGAACACAAGATGTTTCTTTGATTGTTGACATGGACAACAAGTTGGATCAATTGGTAAATTTTAGAACAAGGAATAATAATGAGCATATAGAATTTTCAGATGATGGAGTAATTATGACTGAAAAACTTGCTAAATTAATGGACCTAACCGAAGGAGATACTTTTGAAGTTGAAGTTGAAGACGAAGTAGTAGAAATGAAATTAAATGGTATTGCTGAATTTTATATAGGTCACGGTATTTACATTAAGGAAAACTATTTTAATAAGCTTTTGGGTAATGATATAAGCGTAAATATGCTCTTAGTAGACTTAATTGATAATAGTGAGATAGCGGAAGATGCTACATCTGAAGAAATTCTATCTGATGAAAATATTATTAGTTCAATTTCTAGTAGAATTGCAAAGGCTACTATGAATGACACGGTTGATTCTATAGATTCAGTAATAATAATTATTGTGGTAATAGCAATGTTATTATCCTTGGTTGTTTTATACAATCTCACAAACATCAATGTTTCTGAGAGAATACGAGAATTGTCGACTATGAAAGTTCTAGGGTTTTATACAAATGAGTTAACTGAGTATGTTTATAAAGAGACATTCGTTTTGTCGTTAATAGGAATTGGTTTTGGGATGTTTTTAGGAAGATCTATTGTGGAATTTATTCTATCGTCATTTGCACCTTCAAATGTAATGTTTGGAAATCCTAATTATCCTTTGGCATATGGAATTTCTGCTGTACTGACTTTAATTTTTACAATGATTGTAATGGTATTAATGTATCTTAAATTAAAGAAAATTGATATGGTTGAAGCGCTTAAGAGTGTAGATTAAGGAGCAATATGAATATTAGCATAATTGGTGGAGGACCATCTGGAATATTTTTATCGATTTTAATAAAAAAAGCCAATCCAGATTGGAGCGTTCGCATATTTGAAAGAAATGATAGAGTGGGTAAAAAACTTTTAGCCACTGGTAACGGCAGATGTAACTATACTAATGAAAAGTTGGACGATACAAATTTTCACTCAGAGAATATTACTTTCCCCATGAAAGTTATTGAAAAATTCGACAATTTTGATACAATGGAATATTTAAAAACGATAGGAATTTATCCGATTGTCGAAAAAGAAGGAAGGGTGTATCCCCTTTCTCTCCAAGGATCCAGTGTATTGGATTTATTAAGAATAGAGATGGAAAGACTTGGCGTAGAAATAATATTAAATGAAAAAATAAACAAAACTATAAAAAAAGATAACAAATTTTTACTGTATGGTTTAAAAAAATATGAGTCGGATATTTTAGTAATTGCAACTGGCGGTTTGGCAATGCCTTCTAGTGGCTCTGATGGTATCGGATATAGACTTGCCAAAGAATTTGGGCATAATATTATTGACCAATATCCTACTATAGTGCAATTGGAAAGCAATTTTGACAAAATGAAGTCACTAAAGGGTGTAAGAATAGATACGGATGCGTCCTTATACGTAGAAGGGGAGAAAATATCTACGAAAAGTGGCGATGTTTTATTTACCGATTATGGATTAAGTGGACCTGCAATTTTAGATTTATCTAGATTAGCTATACAAGCGTTAAAAAGAGATAAAAATGTGGAGATTGGGGTAAATATTGTAGGGATAAGTACAGATGAAATTCAAAGTATGATAGAAGATAGAGTTAAAAATCTTGAAGGAATTGATGCAACTTCTTTCTTTATAGGAATAATTAATAAAAAGCTTATACAATCTGTCTTAAATGTGGTACAATTTCAACTAGATGAAAAAATAGTTTCTATTTATCATGACGAGAAGCTATCAAAAGCTATTATAAATGCTCTTTCTGACTTTAGATTTAAAATAACTGGATACAAAGGCTTCGGGAATGCACAAAGTACAATAGGTGGAGTAGATACTGTTGAAGTTTATGAACATTCTTTAGAGTCTAAATTTGTTGAAGGATTATATTTTATCGGTGAAGTATTGGATGTTGATGGAGACTGTGGAGGATACAATCTTCAATGGGCTTGGTCAAGTGCTTTTGTAGCAGGGTCAAATATTAAAAACAAGGGAAGATGAGATGAGATTAAATTTAGAAAATGATTATGCATACAGAATAATCTTAAAATTTGCAAAAAGCCCTGAAGGGACTAAGTTTCGTTCCAAGGATTTATCTGATGAACTCTTGATTCCAGAAAGATTTACTTATAGAATTTTAAGAAAATTATTAATTTCTGGTTTGATTGATTCTATCAGAGGGCCTAGAGGTGGCTATGTGCTTGCAAAAACCCCTAAAGAAATTACACTATATGATGTGTATGCTTCTATTTCAGGAGAAATGGTTATTAACCAATGCCTCTTAGGGGATTATTGTGATGCTGCCAATGGTTTATGTGAAGTTCATTATGAATTAGAGAGAATTCAAGATGATATAGTAAGCAATTTTAATAGTGTAACTTTTGAAGATTTAATTAATAAAAAATAGTCTGATAAAATGCATAAAATTTTGATAATTTCTTCAATATAAACTATAATATTGGTAGATTTTCAAAGAGTTTAAGTCCCTATTTGAAAGTAGGGATTTTTAATATTAAAGGAGGAATGGTTTTTTGGAATTGTTAAGAGAATTATCTGAAAAACACGTCGATGAGCGGGAGAAAGAACTCATAGAATATTGGAATAAAATAGACTTATTAGATTTATCCATAAAGGAAAGAGAAGAATCTCCGTCATATGTCTTTTATGAAGGACCACCGACAGCAAATGGTAGACCTGGAATCCATCACGTCATGGCGAGAACTTTAAAGGACTTAACTTGTAGATATAAAACTATGAGAGGTTTTAAAGTAAAGAGAAAAGCTGGATGGGATACCCACGGGCTGCCAGTTGAGATTGAAGTTGAAAAAAAACTTGGTCTTAAGAGTAAGCAAGACATTGAAAAATTTGGAATTGAAAAATTCAATCAAATTTGTAAAGAATCAGTGTTCGAGTATGAAAAAGAATGGCGAGAGATGACTGAAAGAATGGGTTATCTGATAGATATGGAAGATCCTTATATCACATTGGATAATGATTACATTGAGACAGTGTGGTGGATTCTAGATAGTATGTTCAAAGATGGTCTACTATATGAAGGACATAAAATATTACCATACTGTGCAAGATGTGGAACTGGATTAGCCTCCCATGAAGTAGCTCAAGGATACAAACTAGATAAAACTGAAACGGTATATGTAAAATTTAAAATAAAAGATAAAGATGAATACTTCTTAGTTTGGACTACAACTCCATGGACATTACCGTCAAATGTGTTGTTAACGGTACATCCTGAAGTTACTTATGTAAAAGTAAAAAATAACGATGAAGTATATATCTTAGCGAAAGATTTGCTGGATACTGTTTTAATTGACGAATACGAAATTATTGAAGAATTCCTGGGCAAGGAATTAGAACATATAGAATATGAGCAGCTGATGCCATTTCTACAAGTTGATAAAAAAGCCTTCTTCGTCACCATTGCTGATTATGTAACAACTAGCGACGGTACTGGAATAGTTCATACTGCACCTGCTTTTGGTGAGGATGACTACAATACTGGAATGAAGTATGATGCTCCTGTATTAAATCCAGTGGATGACAAGGGGGAATTTACTGATACGCCTTGGAAGGGTCAATTTGTCATGGATGCTGATCATAATATAATGCATTATCTTTATGACGAAAACTTACTGTATAGAAGACAAAAGGTAGAACACAATTATCCTCATTGTTGGAGATGTGACAAGCCATTAATATATTATGCAAAACCTTCTTGGTATATTAAAGTTACAGATTACAAGGATAAGATGATTGAAAACAACAACGGAGTAAATTGGTATCCTGATTATGTAGGTGAGAAAAGATTTGGAAACTGGCTTGAAAATTTGAATGACTGGGCAATTTCTAGATCTAGATATTGGGGAACTCCACTTCCTGTCTGGAGATGTCACGATTGTGGAAATACTACAAGTATAGGCTCAAGGGCTGAACTTGTGGAAAAAGCTATAGAAGAGATAGATGAATCTATAGAATTACACAGACCTTATGTGGATGACGTGCACATCAATTGCGAAAAATGTGGCGAAGTTATGACTAGGGAAGAAGATGTTATAGACGTATGGTTTGACAGTGGTTCGATGCCATTTGCTCAACATCATTATCCATTTGAAAATAAAGAAAACTTCGACCAATTATTCCCAGCGGATTTTATAAACGAAGGAATAGACCAAACTAGAGGATGGTTTTATAGTTTAATAAGTATTGCAACTTATGTAATGGGCAAGTCACCTTATAAGAATGTATTGGTCAATGACTTAATACTGGATAAAGACGGTAAAAAGATGTCTAAATCTAGAGGAAATACGGTAGAGCCTAATAAGTTATTTGAAAAATACGGCGCTGATGCCCTTAGATGGTATCTAGTATATGTATCTCCTCCATGGGTACCTACTAGATTTAACGAAGAAGATATCAAAGAAGTTCAATCGAAATTCTTTAGGACTTTGAGAAATATATATAATTTCTTAAGTCTATATGCAAAAACAGACAATATAGATATCACTTCTTTTACTATCCCTTATGAAGACAGACCTGAAATCGACAGATGGCTTCTTTCTAGATACAATTCATTAATAAAAAGTGTCAGGAAAAACATGGATGATTTTGAGTTAAATAGAGCTGCTAGAGATATTCAAGAATTCTTATTAGAAGATTTTTCAAATTGGTATATAAGAAGAAATCGTAGAAGATTTTGGAAATCAGAATATGATGATGACAAAAAATCAGTTTACAATACGACATATGAAGTTTTACTGGGAGTTGTAAAAATGATAGCTCCAATTACTCCATTTATCGCAGAAGAATTATATCATAATTTAACTGGAAAAGTATCAGTGCATGTAGATTACTACCCAGAGCATGATCCTTCACTGCTTGATGAAAAGCTTGAAGAAAAAATGGAATTAGTCAGAAGTATCGTATCTCTTGGAAGAGTTTCAAGAGAGAATGCACAGATTAAAGTACGCCAACCTCTGTCCAATGTAGTTATAGATGGTAGCTATAAAGACATTATTGGAGATTTGACGGAATTAATAAAAGAAGAGCTGAATGTGAAAAATGTAGAGTTTGCTCAAGATATTACGGAATATATGAACTATTCTTTGAAACCTAATTTTAAGATAGCAGGCTCAATACTCGGCTCAAAAATTAAATCCTTTGGTAAATTCTTAAATGAAGTAAACCCTAAAGATTTTGTGGATGAATTGCAAAGTGGTAAAAAGATTTCCATAGAAATAAATGGAGAAGAAACTGAAATCTTGGAAGATTATGTTATGATAAATATCCAAGGAAAAGAAGGTTTCGATGTTAGCTCAGAAAATAATATTTTCATAATCTTGGATACACATATAAGTGAAGAATTGAGAAACGAAGGATATGTTAGAGAGGTAATATCCAAAGTACAACAACTTCGTAAACAAGAAGACTTGGAAGTATTGGATAATATAAAAGTATATATCGAAACTGACAAAGTAATAGCAAATGCTCTAAAAGAAGACTTGGATCATTTCAAATCAGAAGTTTTAGCTTTAGAAGTAGATTTTGAAGGTAAAGAATTAGAGATATACGACATAAATGGAATTGATACTGGTATAAAAATTGAAAAACTAAATTAGTATAAAAAAATGGAGCTAAACCCGTTGAGGTGGTAGCTCCATTTTGTTGTTAGTCATCTTTTTTATTGTTATTACTGTTGCTATTTGACGAGCCTGAATTATCGTTATTGCTATTTCCTCCACTAAATCCTGGGCCATAAGGTCCATAGTACCACTCGTCGTGACTTTGCTTGGTGTGAACAGTGCAATATGAGCCAGGTAAATGATTCACATCATCAGGTGTAAAACCACCATGATCTTTTGGGTCATAAGGTTCTGATCTCATAAACGCTGATCTGTAACTAGTTGATGGGCAATATTTAGTTGCTAATCTACCAGTAATACTACATACGCTAACGCTTTTATAGCTGTCGTCATATTCAGTAGGCTGAGTTCCTTCTACAAAAATTTCTGATGTACTATGGCCTGCGCTGCTTACTGATTTTGTAGATAATTTTCCACTCTTAAAGGAAATATATTCACTTATAATTCCTTCCGGTTTTTCAAATTCGGGGATAGGATCCAAGCCTTCATGAATTTTGGTAGCTACATCTTTCCAAAATTCCGCTGCAGCTAATGAGCCGCTTTGTAGAGTAATGGAAGGAGAGTCGTTTCCTATCCACGTTCCCATTACATAATATGGAGTAAATCCTACAAACCAAATATCAGCTTGCTTTTGTGTAGTACCGGTTTTACCAGCAGTTGCGATTCCGTTGAGTTTTGCAGGCTTTGCTGTATAACCATTTTTTACTACAGAAGTTAACATATCTTTCATAATAAAAGCAGTTTTATTGTCTGTTACTACTTCTTTTTTAGTAGTATCATCAACTATAATATTTCCATGACTATCTAAAATTTTTGTTACAACTTTGGGAGAAATGTATGTCCCATCATTAGCAATTGTACCGAATGCTGCTGTAAGCTCTAAAGGTGTCAATCCTTTAGTCATACCACCTAATGCAAGTGCTGCTGGATTTTCATCGTTAACTTTGGCATTTTCTCTTGAAGTAATTATGGAGTCATTTTCAGGATCATCTGGATGAATTATTCCCATTTTCTCTAAGTACTTCAACGAAGTGTCGATTCCCAATTGATCTAATACATCAACTGTACCAGCGTTTGAAGATATGTCCAATGACATTCGATAAGTTAACAGGCCTCTATAACCTTTATATGCATTTGTAGGCCAAGGTTTATTAGCTACTGTTACAGGAACGTCATCTGCAATTGAACCTGCAGTTTTGCCCTCTGCCAAAGCAGGGTAATACACTGAAATAGGTTTAATTGCTGAACCAGGTTGTCTTCTGGAATCAGTCGCTCTGTTTAAAATTCTATTTCCCTCGACATCTCTACCACCCACAAGAGCTTTAACTTCTCCAGTTTTATAATCCATAATTACTGTAGCGGATTGTGGTTGTACAATTCCATTCTTTTGGAAAGTGAAATAATCCGAAGAAATTCTTAAAGTTGCTCCCTCATTGATTACTGTAAATAGATCTGGATGTTCAGATAGATAATTTGCAGAAATTCTTATTTCACCATTTTCGCCTTTAGTATATTGATTACTAGGCATTAAAACGGGTCCAATTTCATGTGTTACCATGTTGTTTTGTGAGTTTATCGTATATACATCTCCTATATGCAAGTAATCTCCATTTGCAGTTATAGGTTTATATCGTAGAATCAAATCTCCATTTACAAATTCGAAGTTTGAAGATGGTAATAATACATTGTAATTTTCATCCACTAAGTTATTAGCTTTGTAGAATAATACATTACCTCTAGAATCAATAACATTTTCTGATTTATCTCTTGACCAATCGATTAAAAATGGGGCTCTTATTTTAGAAGGATCACCTACCATTATTTGAGTAAAGTTTTCATACATTTCTTCCAATTGTCCTTGTAAATTTTGATCAATTGTGGAATAAATTTTCAAACCTTCATTAAATAATTTCTTTTGTGCATCTACATAACTTAAACCGTAACGTTCAGCTAGCAAATTTGTAGCTTGATTTTGTATGAAGTCTACTGGATAAGATGTCATACTGTGATAAATTTTCTCGCCAGGACTTAAAGCTGCCATTATATCTTCTTTAAGTGCTTGCTGATATTGTTCTTCGCTAATTTTTTCTAGTTTTTTCATTTGACTTAATACAATCTTTTGTCTACTGACAGATTCTGGATTGTAAATTAAATACATAGTTTGGCCTAGTACATCTGCAGTTCCCACTAAACTCATTTCTTCTGAATTATATTTACCAGGTTCGATACGCATAAATGGTTGATAAGTAGAAGTGGATTTAACTATACCAGCGAATAAAGCTGATTCAGCTAGTGTTAGGTCTTCCACATCCTTGTTGAAATAAGTTTGAGCGGCTTCTTGTACACCATATGCTCCTTGGCCTAGATAAATTTTATTTAAATAAGCTTCGAGAATTTGGCTTTTGCTCAGTTGTTCTTCCACCTGTAAGGACAGATAGGCTTCATTTAGCTTTCTAACTAATGATCTATCTGGTGATAAGTACATATTCCTAACTAATTGTTGGGTTATTGTACTAGCCCCTCTCATGGAACCGCCAGATCTAGCAGCATCCATAATTGATGCACCTATTCCTAGTATATCCACTCCAGGATGAGTTAGAAATCTTTCGTCTTCTATAGAAATGAAAGCGTCTATTAAATGACTTGGCATTCTATCTAAAGTAACTATTGTCCTGTATTCATAATTGGGATTTTGAACTTTTTCTAAAAGATTCCCTTGGGAGTCATAAATTGTAGAAGTTTGAGTTAGGGATGAAATCATAGTGGTAGGATCTATTTCTGGGGATTCGTCTAACACAGAAGCCACCATTCCTCCAACTATCATCGCTCCTAAAACAATTATGATTACAAGGGTAAGGATAGTTACTTTTATTAACTTAAATATTATATCAAATATGCTTATACTGTTTGAATATCTGTTATCTGACACAATTACCCTCCTAAATTCATTATATGAGTATTATAACATATTCTCTTAACACATAGAAGATAAAGTTTGGATGTCACAATAAGTTCAATATTCTGTAACATATGATATAATGGGAAAGAGGTGAAATATGTTACAGACACGAAGTGAAACGGAACGTGTACTATTGGTGGGGATTGATAAAAATCTTTTAGATGAAGATATAGATAGTTCTATGGAGGAATTATCAGAATTAGCTAAAGCTAGTGGAGCAGAGGTTATAGCCTCTGTTGTACAAAGAAAATTGTCAAAGGACCCAAGAACTTTAATAGGACCTGGAAAAGCTGAAGAAATTTACAATTACTGTGAAGAGTTAGATATAGACACAGTTATTTTTAATGAGGAATTATCAGGGTCACAGATTAGAAATTTAGAAAAAATTATAGATAGAAATATAGTAGATAGAACAAATTTAATTTTAGATATTTTTGCACAAAGAGCCAATACAAACGAAGGAAAGCTACAAGTAAAACTTGCACAATTAAAATATAGACTTCCTAGACTTTCAGGATCAGGACAATATTTGTCTAGACTGGGAGGAGGTATAGGTACTAGGGGGCCAGGGGAACAAAAATTAGAATCAGATAGAAGACATATCACAAGAGAAATTGGAAATATCGAACGAAAACTTAAATTAGTTGAAAAGAATAGAGAAATCCTTAGAGCGAAGAGGAGTAAAAGTAATATTCCAATTGTAGCTTTAACAGGATATACGAATTCAGGTAAATCCACTTTGGTAAATTCACTAATCCGAAATACTGACGGTGAAGAATCTAGGGAGGTCTTTGTAAAAGATATGCTTTTCGCCACACTAGGAACATCTTTAAGAAGATCAGAGTTTAATAATGGGAGAGAATTTTTACTAATAGATACTGTAGGTTTTGTATCAAAATTACCAACTCATTTAATCGCTGCTTTTAAATCTACGTTAGAAGAAATTCGATTCGCAGATATTATAGTTCAAGTTGTAGATGTTACAAATACGGATGTGGAATTACAAATTGAAACTACTAATAAGATTTTGCTAGACTTGAATTTGTCAGATAAAAAGATGATATATGCCTTTAATAAAATAGACATGCTTGAAGAAGGAGAGAGTCTAAATAGATTCAAAATTTACGAACCTTATGTGTTCATTTCTGCAAAAAACAAAACGAATTTAGACGAACTTCTCGATGTTATTTACTCAAATTTATCTATGGATAAAATTCAAGTTAAAATGTTTTTTAATTATGACGAACAAAATATTTTAAATTATTTTGTTGAAAAGTATAGCATTAAAGATGTAGAATATACAGAATTGGGTTCATCAATCGAAGGCCAAATTGAAGAGTCAGATTATAATTATTATATAAAAAATGTAGTAAAGGAATAATGATGTATAAATCAATTTATAAACAAGGTGTAGACGAATTTGAAGTAAAAAAGTCGGTCTTCATCGGATATAGTTCGCCTGTTAAAAGTGAGGACGAGGCTTTGGCATTCATTGGAGAAATAAAAAAGAAACACCATGACGCCACTCACAATTGTAGCGCTTATATTATAGGTGAAGATATGATGATTCAACGATTTGACGATGACGGCGAGCCATCAGGCACTGCAGGCATACCTATGTTAGAAGTATTAAAAAGAGAAGAACTTACAAATGTAGTGGTAGTGGCTACACGATATTTTGGTGGTACATTATTAGGTGGCGGCGGACTCATAAGAGCTTATTCCAAGACTTCAAAAATCGCAGTAGATGCTGGAATAATTGTAGAAATGGTTGAGTACTTGCATATAGAAATAGACTATGATTATGTTTTCCATGGAAAGATAATTAATTATATAGAAACCAATGGCTATAATACAATCGAAATGAATTATTCGGATAGAGTTCAAGGTATAATTTTAGTTTCTATTAAAGATATGGATAAGTTTAAAAGTGATTTGATTAATATTACTAGCGATGAAATCATTATAAAAATAAGAAAAGAAATTTTAATGCCAGAAAAAAATGGGGAGTTGCTTCTAAATGATAACTAAACATACAATTGAAGATATTGCAAGTTGGCTTAAATATAATGTAGAAAGTGCAAATTCTAAAGGCGTTGTCTTTGGGTTGAGTGGAGGTATAGATTCGGCAGTAATTGCAGGGATATCAAAACTTGCTTTTCCTGATACGTCACTAGGGATTATTATGCCTATTCACAGTAACCCGAAGGATGAGATAGATGCTAGAATTGTATCCGATTCATTAAGACTAAATATTGAAAAAGTAGACTTGTCAAAAACATATGATGAATTGATTAATTCATCATTTTCTGGCAGTAATTTATTAGCAAAGAGTAATATAAAACCTAGACTTAGAATGACTACATTGTACTATTATGCCCAAGAGCTTGGATATTTAGTATTGGGATCATCTAATAAATCTGAATTTCATATTGGTTATTTTACGAAATGGGGAGATACGGGTTCGGATTTGATGCCTTTAGCAAATTTTACTAAAACTGAAGTGTTTCAAATAGCTAGTTTACTAAATATTCCTGAAGAGATTATTAACAAGAAGCCATCTGCAGGACTCTGGGAAGGCCAGACTGACGAGGATGAAATGGGATTTACATATGAAGTATTAGACTCTGTCATTTTAAATGATGCAGCTAACAATGACTTCATAGAAAATATAAGAAAGAAAAATAAAAATTCAGAACATAAGAGGAAAATGCCTCTTATTTATGAGAGTAATTGGAGGAAATTTTAATGGCAGGACATTCGAAATGGAGTAATATTAAACATAGAAAAGGAAAAGAAGATGCAAAAAGGGCAAAAATATTTGCAAAACTTTCTAGATATATAACAGTAGCAGCTAGATCTGGTGGGTTGGATCCTGATTTTAATCCAGAATTAAAAACAGCAATTGATAAGGCAAAGGCAGAAAATATGCCTAATGATAATATCGATAGAGCATTAAAAAAAGCCGCTGGAGAAGGTGGTGGCAAGGATTTTGAATCCATCACTTATGAAGGTTACGGTCCTTCTGGTGTTGCGGTTATTGTAGAAGCATTGACGGATAATAGAAACAGAACGGCACCAGATGTTAGACATGCATTTGAAAAATACGGTGGCAATTTAGGTACATCAGGTTCTGTAACTTTTATGTTTGATAGGTTGGGATCAATAATAATTGAAAAAGCAGATTCCGTAGACGAAGATGAATTGATGATGCAAGCTATAGATTATGGCGCTGATGATTTTGAAGTCTTGGACGATGCATATGAAATTACGACGAATCTAGAAAATTTTATAAATGTCAGAGACAAATTAGAAGCAGATGGGTATACTTTTGCTATGAGCGAAATTGGATTTATTCCACAAAATTATGTAGACCTTACTGATAAAAAGGATATTTCTAATATGGAAAAGATGATAGATATGTTAGAAGATAATGACGATATCCAAGAGGTTTATCACAATTGGAATAACGATGAAAGGTTGTGATGATTACGAATCCTGTAGCATTTAGTTTATTTGGAATAGACATCAATTGGTATGGAATTTTAGTTACTACGGGGATTTTTTTAGGTATATGGGTAGCTTATAGCTTGATAGATGAAAAAAGAGGAATAACCAAAGATAATTTTTTAGATTTGATGCTAGCTATGATTCCGATAGCTGTAATCACGACGAGATTGTATTATGTTATATTTTATGATTTAGAATACTATCTATCTAATCCACTACAAATTTTAAATTTTCGCCAAGGAGGTCTTGCAATTCACGGGGGGATACTTGGTGGAGTGTTAGTGGTTTATGTATATTCTAAATTAAATAAAGTTCCATTCTTTTATTTAGCAGATATTATATCGCCAGGATTAGCCATAGGTCAGTCAATAGGCAGATGGGGCAACTATGCAAATCAAGAAGCCCATGGAGGTCCTACGGACTTGCCGTGGGGAATAATGGTTGAGGGAGTGAAGGTTCATCCCACTTTTCTTTATGAATCTATAGTTACATTTTCAATATTTTTGTTTTTATATTTTTATCTAAGCAAAAAAAAGAAATTTGATGGCCAAATGTTTTCTATTTACCTGATTATATACTCCATAGCTAGATTTTTTATTGAAGGACTAAGGACTGACAGTTTGTACCTAGGTTCATTTAGAGTAGCGCAATTAGTCAGTATCGCCGGAATATTGATTGGATTAATTATTTATTTTTACCAATCTAAGAATCACAAAATTAAAAAATATTAAGTATCGATAAATAAGTTGTTTACAGAACAACAAGGTATTAGGACTTTGGTCCTTATACCTTGTTTTTTTATTTTCTTATAGAAAGTGGAGGACAAATAAGGTAATATATAGTTATTAAGTGGTTAAAAGTGGTGGATAGTAGTAAGAAAGTGGCGAATATTATGGCCAAGTGGGTGAATATATGTTTTTAGGCGAGTTTAAACACAGTCTAGATGCTAAAGGCAGAGTAATAATTCCATCTAAGTTCAGATTCTCCCTCGGGGAAGAATTTGTTATGACAAAAGGTTTAGATGGATGTTTATTTTTATTTCCCATGGACGAATGGAGAGCATTTGAAGAGAAACTCAGATCGTTGCCATTTGCAAATAAAGATGCGAGAGCATTCGTAAGGTTTTTTACTGCTGGAGCCACAGAAAGTGCAATAGACAAACAAGGTAGAACACTTATACCTCCAAATTTAAGGGAGCATTGCAATATAGATAAAGATGCAGTCATTATAGGAACTCCAAATAGGATAGAAATATGGTCAGAAGAGAACTGGAAATCATATGTAAGTGATGAAAATCTATCATATGAGAATATTGCAGAACAAATGGAAGAGTTAGGATTTTAAAAATGGAATTTATACATCAGTCAGTTTTATTAACTGAAACTATTGAGAGTCTTAATATTAAATCAGATGGAATTTATCTTGATGGTACTCTGGGCGGTGGCGGTCATTCATTAGAAATAGTGAAAAAATTAGACAAAGGACTGCTTATCGGGATTGATCAAGATACAGATGCTTTAGAAAAGGCTACTTCAGTTTTAAAAGATTATGACGAAAGAGTAATTATTAAAAAATCAAATTTTAAAGACTTTGATAATATTCTTGATGAGCTCTCCATAGGAAATATTGATGGAGCTCTTTTGGACTTAGGAGTTTCATCGTATCAATTAGACTCAGGAGAAAGAGGGTTTTCTTATCATCAAAACTTTCCATTGGATATGAGGATGGACTCTGAAAACCCATTAAATGCAAAAATTGTAATCAATGATTATTCACAAGAAGAGTTGGAAGAAATTATTTTGAAATATGGAGAAGAAAGATGGGCTAGGAGAATTTCCGAATTTATAGTCCAAGAAAGAAATAAAAGTCCTATTGAAACTACATTTGAACTGGTAGAAGTAATTAAAAAAGCAATACCCAAAAGCCAGAGGATGGAGAAACATCCGGCTATAAAAACTTTTCAAGCTATACGGATAGAAGTTAATGACGAATTAAATATTATAGAAAAAACGATTGAAAAAATAGTAAGTCGATTAAATCCTGATGGGAGATTAGCGATTATAACGTTTCATTCCTTAGAAGATAGAATAGTAAAAAACACTTTCAGATATTTAGAAAGGGATTGTATTTGTGACCCTAGGGCGCCGATTTGCACATGTGACAAAGTATCAAAGATAAAGGTATTAACTAGAAAACCTATCCTTCCTTCTCAAGAAGAGATAGATCAAAACCCTAGATCTAGGTCGGCAAAATTGAGAGTTGTCCAAAAAAAGAGATGAGGTGACACCATGGCTGAAGCTGCAAAAAAATTAGATTATTCAAAAATTTATCCAGCCAATCTTGATGTTCAAAAAAATAATAAGACACAAAACAAAAAATTAGTTAGAAGAAGAAAAATTTTCTTAACATTGTTCTACACTTCTTTTCTACTAATTTCAATAGCTTCAGCCATTTTTATGCTTTCAAATTATGCTAAAATAACTTCTCTTAATTTTGAAATTAGACGTATTGATGCTATAATAACTGAGGCAGAAAAAACTGAGTTGAATCTCCATGCAAAAGTCGAAGAAATAAAAAGCAAGCGTGACATAGTAGACGAAGCTAAGACAAAATTGGGGATGGTTTTTCCTGAAAATAATCAAGTAGTATATTTTACGTTAAGAGATACTGAAAGGGTAGAAGAAGATAAAGGAATAATAAGCAGCATCTTCTCTACATTGATAGGTAATCGTGAATAGAATTAGGGGGTAATTATGAAGAAAAATAGTGCAATACATAATAATAGAATTATTTTTCTTCTTATTTTTTTTCTTTTATTGTCTTTGATAATTATATCAAGACTTTTTTACATTCAAGTAGTAAAAGGCCATGAGTATACAAAAAAGGCTTTAGAGCAGATAAACAGATCTGAAGAAATAGTTTCAGATAGAGGAATAATATACGATAGAAATGGTAAAAAAATGGCAGTAAATGTATCAGCATCTACTGTATATGTAAATCCCGGAGCATTCAATGGAGATTCTGACCGAGCTAAAGTAATATCCGAACTAGCTCCTTTAGTGGAAATGGATGAAGGAGAACTTTACTACAGACTCTCTAGTGGGAAAAGAACTAAAATTAGGCAATGGGTTGAGCGAGATGTTGCCAATAGAATATTAGAAAAAAACTTAAGTGGTATAGAAATAGTAGAAGGTTATAGAAGATTTTATCCTTTTGGAAATATGGCTAGTCACTTACTGGGTTTTACTAATGTAGATGGTATAGGGCAATATGGTGTAGAAGCATCTTATAATTCAGATTTAACAGGAAGCTCTGGAAGAATACTTAAATCATCAGATGCGGGAAATAGGCAATTGCCTACAGGAAGTAGGGAAGTTTTTGAAGCAGATGATGGATTGTCTGCTGTTTTAACAATTGACCAAGGAATACAAAGTGTTTTGGAAGAAGAAACCAATCGAATTATTGACGAATTTAAAGCTGATGGAGTACAGATAATTGTCCAAGAAGTAGCTACTGGTGATATTCTGGGCATGAGTAGTTATCCTGCATTTGATTCTAACAATCCTACATCTGCCATTAATGAAGCTCAGGCTTTAAAATGGAAGAATATGTCTTCTGAAGAAATTCAAAATAATTGGTATACTAATTGGAGAAATCCAATAGTAAATAATATTTATGAGCCAGGTTCTACTTTTAAATTAATTACAGCAGCTGCTGCAATTGAAGAAAATACGACAAATTCTGATAAGCAATATTATTGTACTGGTTATATAAGAGATATTAAAAATGCACCTCCATTGAGATGCGTTTCATTTGCTCATCCCCACGGAGACATAACTCTAAGGGATGCTTTGGCCAAATCTTGCAATCCTAGTTTTGTTTATGTAAATAGAGAGTTAGGCAGGGAAAATTTCTTAAAGTATATAAAAGCATTTGGATTTGGAGAAAAGACAGGGATAGATTTGACTGGAGAAGCAATAGGTATGATTCCAAGCAGTAGCGAAAGTATCTCAGAAATTGGATTAGCTACAATGTCTTATGGTCACGGCCTAGCTGTAACACCCATTCAATTAATAAATGCTGTATCTGCTATAGGAAATGATGGTATACTTATGACTCCTAGAGTCGTTAAAGAGCTTGTAAATTCTGAAGGTAGAGTAGTAAAATCTATGGAAATTTCTGAAAAGAGACAGGTTATTTCTTCGGAGACGGCAAATATAATGTTGGAAATGATGAGCCATGTTGTAGAAAGTGGTACTGCATCTAGGGCAAACAGCGCAATTTATAGAATTGGTGGAAAGACAGGAACCGCAAATAAAGTTTTAGAAAATGGTTACGCTGAAGACCAGTTTGTGTCTTCTTTTGTTGGGCTTGCACCCATCGATAATCCAGTAATTTCCATATTAGTAATTGTGGATAATCCTAAAACTCAGACTTATGGCAGTATAGTTGCATCTCCAAGTGCAAAAAACATCATAGAATATACTTTAAAGCTACTAGGAATAAAAGAAAAACCTAGGGACTCAATTGATACAAACAAAGACTACGTAAGGGTGCCAGATGTTACATTTAGGTTAATTGGTGAAGCAGGTAGAATGATAACCGACACTGATTTAAAATACACAACTGAGTATGTCAATATAACTGACGATACGATAATTATAAGCCAAAATCCTAAAGCTGGAGAATTAGTGGATAGAGGAAGTATCGTAGAGTTTGAAATAGACTTAAATAATGGAGAAACTAAAATAGTACCTAATTTGCTTGGTAAGCAAATAAATGAAATAGAAGAATATCTAAACAAAATTGGCGTAGGATATGAAACAGAAGGGGCAGAAGAGGGCGTAATAGTCAGAATGAGTCCCAATTATTCCAGCAGAATTCAAGCAGGGGAAAAGATTACACTTGTACTAGGTGAAAAATCAGAACTTCAAGGACAAGACACTTCAGATCCATCATTAGTCGATGGATTATTAGAAGTAGAAAACACAGAAAACAGACCCATAACTTCACCTGAAAAAGATAAATCAGAGGAAGTAATTGAAGAAATAAATGAAGACAATAATGAAGAAAATAGTCCGGATGATAAACCTAGTCCCAATGCATAATAGTAGAGGATAAAAAAATGAGTAATTTAAATAATTTTTATATTTTAAACTTTATAACAGCTATGATACTTAGCTTAGTTTTGGGTCCTATTATTATTCCCGAGTTAAAAAAACTTAAAATAGGACAAACAATTAGACTTGATGGACCTGAAAGTCATTTGGTCAAATCAGGAACTCCTATCATGGGCGGTATTATATTCATTATCGCCACTGTTGTGACAATGATAGTTTTTGGAGTTAAAAGCAAAAACGTGCTTATTTGTATTACTTCCATGATAGGATTTGGTGCGATAGGTTTGATTGATGATTATCTAATTGTAGTCAAAAAAACAAATGAAGGTATAACGCCTAGGCAGAAATTTTCTGCCCAAGTACTTGTATCCATATTGATAATATTTTTAGCAACTCAGGATTCATCTTTGATAAATTTATATATTCCATTTTTTGGAGACAATAAAGTAAATTTGGGGTTGTTATTTTATCCTCTTACTCTTTTTGTTGTGCTAGGTACAGTCAACAGCGTAAATTTAACAGACGGTTTAGATGGTTTGGCTAGTACCGTATCTGTAATTGCTCTAACGGGATTTGGAGTAATGAATGTATTTAAATTTAATAGGGAAGTAGCAATGTTTTCTATGACTTTAGCTGGAGCCCTTGTAGGATTTTTGAAATTTAATAGATATCCAGCCCAAACTTTTATGGGAGACGTGGGATCTTTGGCGATAGGTGGAGCATTTGCAGCAATTGCCATTACCTCTGGAACGACTTTGTATTTGCCTTTTGTGGGAATCATTTTTGTAATAGAAACTCTTTCTGTTATTATTCAAGTAGTTTCTTTTAAAGCTACTGGCAAAAGAGCATTTTTAATGGCTCCTATTCATCATCATTTTGAAGCAAAGGGAATACACGAAACTAAAATTGTGAAGATTTTCGCATTAATTACTCTTGTATTTACAATTATATCAATACTCGGTATTAGATAAGGTGATATAGTGGAAAAATATAATGACATTTTGATAATAGGGTTAGGAGTTAGTGGCAAAGCAGCTGTAACCGCTCTTTCTAAACTTAAAATCAAAGTATATGCTTATGATGATAATATAAAAAACATATCCCAAATACCAGAAGACATCAGTAATTTAGGGATTGATTTTTTATTTTCTCCAGAAATGGTTATGGATAAAAAATTTAAACTCGTTATGAAAAGTCCTGGCATAAATCCAAATCACATCCTCATTCAAAACTTAAAAAATGCAGGTGCAAAGATAATTTCTGATTTAGAACTAGGATATAAGTATAAAGGTGATGAAAAACTGATTTGCATCACAGGTACAAATGGCAAAACTACAACTACAGTTTTAGTTAATGACATTTTAAATTCAGGTGGCATATCTAGTAATGCGGTAGGTAATATTGGAGTAGGTGCTGTCTTTGAATTAATAAATACCACAAAGGATTTTTTAGTAATTGAATGTAGCAGTTTTCAGTTGGACGATGTAGATTTATTCAAACCAAATATTTCAGTCATTATGAATATCACATCAGATCATTTAGATTATCATGGAACTACAGAAAACTATAAAAATGCTAAACTAAACATTTTAAAAAATTTAAATAAAAAAGATTACGCTGTATTAAATTTTGATGACAAAAACTTAAAGGAACTCCGAGGAGACTATAACAAAATCTTTATCAGTACTTTGGAAAAAATTGAATCTGGAGTTTATTTATATGATGGTAAAATATTTATATCTGAAAAAGGCGTGTCTACAGAATACCTTGATACTAAAGATATTTATATTAAGGGTGTTCATAATTACTATAATATTATGGCGAGTATTGCCGTGGCAGAAATACTGAAATTAGACAGAGAGATCGTTAAAGAAACAATACAAAACTTCCAAGGAGTACCCCATAGGCTTCAATTTGTGCGACTTCATAATGGGGTGTCTTATTATAATGACTCCAAGGGAACAAACTCTGATTCCACTATGAAAGCAATCGCTTCATTTGACAATCCTCTAATTATTTTTTTGGGTGGATATGATAAAAAAGAAGATTTTACTGAGTTGTTAAATATGGGAAAAGATAAAATAAAGGCGATTTTAGCAATTGGACAAACTAAAGATCAGGTTGTTAATAAAGCATTGGAATTGGGATATAAAAACATTTATGAAATAGACAATTTAGAAGAAGGAATTAATATTGCCAGTAAAATTTCCCAAACGGGGGACGTGGTTTTATTATCTCCTGCTTGTGCTAGTTGGGGCATGTTTAAAAACTTTGAAGAAAGAGGCAATAAATTTATTCAACTAGTAGAAGAATTAAAATAGAAAGAGTTTACGGTTTAGAATGAAAAAAAGAGCTATTGTAGATAGACCATTATTAATAATTACAATAATACTATGCATTGTTGGTGGGATATTAGTATTTAGTGCTTCTTGGCCTACTGCCGTCTTGAAATTTGAAAACGGATATTACTTTATATTGTTACATCTAAGGTCCT
Source organism: Tissierellia bacterium (assembly GCA_012513395.1). The sequence continues at coordinate 30,662 of JAAZCH010000265.1, read as the reverse complement.
TGGCTCTTGGATTCTTTTGCTTGTTTGTTGGAATGAATATTCCATATAAAAAATACAAAAAGTACGCAATCCCATTAATGATAATTGGGATTATTTTGAATTTAATGCTATTTACATCTTATGGCTCAGATAGTTTAGGTTCTACACGATGGTTAAAAATTAGGTATTTACCAAGATTTATGCCATCGGATGTTTTAAAAATTACATCTATTATTTTTATGGCTTCGATTTGTTCGAGCTTAGGAAAAAACATTAGAAAATTTAGAAATTTTATTTTAATTGTTATTTTTGTTGGAGTATCAGTAGGTGTCGTATTGATTCGTGATATGGGCTCAGCTATGGTAATAGCAATTGCACTAGGCTCAATAATACTAGCTGCTGGAATAAAGTTTCGCTATGTGTTAATATTATTAATGTTTGGGAGCGCAGGATTGTATTACACTATGACCCCTTACAGATTGGAAAGAATAGCAGGTTTTTTAGATCCTTTCGGAGAGGGTAATGACTCATATCAATTAATGAATTCCCTATATGCCCTTGCAATGGGTGGGATAACAGGAGTAGGCTTAGGTAAAGGTGTTCAAAAGTTTTCTTATATACCTCATGTCTATAACGATTTTATTTTCGCTGTTATTGGTGAAGAATTTGGATTGATAGGTGCTTCTTGTTTAGTAGTATTGTTTTTTTTATTTATCTGGAGAGGATATCTAATTGCTTTTAATTCCAAGGACAGATTTGGAAAATATTTGGCACTTGGTTTTGCAACACTCATCGGTGTACAGGCATTTATCCACATTATGGTTAATATAGGATTAGCGCCAGTAACAGGTATTACTTTGCCATTTATTAGTTTTGGTGGAACCTCTTTAATGGTAACATTATATGCAACGGGTATAATCTTAAATATATCGAAGGAAAATAGTAGGAGCATAAAATGAAATACTTAATTTCAGGCGGAGGTACAGGTGGACATATATATCCTGCCTTGGCTATCTTAGACGAATTAAAAAAAAGAGATCCAGAAGGTGAATTTTTGTATGTGGGCACTCCACAAGGATTGGAAAAGGAATTGACTACACGTGCTGGATATAAATATGAAACAGTTAGAGTTAAGGGATTACCTAGGAGTATCAACTTGGATTCCTTTAAGATAGGTGTGGAACTTTTAAAGGGACTTTATGACGCTAATAAGATTCTCAAAAAGTTTAAGCCCGATATAGTTATTGGTACTGGTGGTTACGTAGCTTTTCCTGTACTCTTTTTAGCTCAGCAAAAAGGAATAAAAACTATTTTACAAGAATCCAATGCTTTTCCAGGAAAAGTAAATAGAATCTTAGCAAAAAAAGCAAATGGAATAGCTATTTCTTTTGAAGAAGCAAAGAACCGTTTTACTAGTAGCAATTGTTTTATGGCGGGAAATCCCATCAGAAAAGATTTCTTCACTGTTAATAAAATTGATTTGAGGAAAGAAATAGGCGTCAAAGAAAATGAAAAATTAATTTTATCTTTTGGAGGCAGCGGCGGTCAAGAATCGATCAACAATGCCATTATTGGAATTATTGAGGCAAGTAAGGATTTTAAATATAGATTAATTCATATAACTGGTAGATCCCATTATGATGAATTCATGAAAGTTTTAAATGATAGAAAGATTACAATTAATGAAAATATTAAAATTATGGATTATTCACATGAAATGATAAATTTATTAGCTAGTAGCGACTTGGCGATTTTGAGTTCAAGTGCAATATCATTGGCTGAAGTTTCTGCTTTGGGTATACCTAGTATTTTAGTTCCAAAGGCATACACTGCCGACAATCACCAAGAGTATAATGCTAGAGCATTTGAAAAGGCTGGAGCGTCGAGGGTGTTTTTAGAAGATGAATTAACTTCCGAAAACTTATTGGGCACTATCATCGATATTTTAGAAAATGAAACAAAGATGAAAAAAATGGGAGAATGTGCTAAAATACTTTCAAAGCCAAATTCAACAGAAATAATCGTGGATAAAATATTTTCAATAATTAAGTGATTGGATGAAGAGAAAACGTAGGTATAGGAAGAAACGAAAGATTAAATATGGAAGAATTTTAATGGCTCTGATATTAATATTAGGGCTTGTTTTTGCTTTTCTTCATCTTCCGATTTTTAATATCAAAAAAATCAGTGTAAGTGGAAATAGTAAGGTCGAATCATCTACAATTTTGGCAGCTTCAAATCTTACAACTGAAGACAATTTTATTTTTATTGATATCGAGGATATCGAGAAAAGGATTTCGGGTATTACTTTTATAGACTCCGCTAAGATTAAACGCAGTTTGCCTTTGAATATAATAATTGAAGTTATAGAAAGAAAACCCGCATCCACTATACAAATTTCAAATAAATATTTGTTAATAGACAAATACGGAATAATAATTGGCGAAAGTGAAACCTTGATGCTCAATTTACTTCTAATTAAAGGTATTGAAAATGTAGATAATATCAAACTAGGGGATAAGATATTTGACTTTGCGACAGAAGAACAAAATAAATTGTTGAGTGAAATCTACGATGGAGAGAGTCTTCTAAAGGGTGAAAGTCTTTTAAAATTTAAAAATATTAATCTGGAAGAAAATAAAGCAGAATTGGTTTTATATAATGACGTATTTGTTGCTTTCGGCTCCTACAATAATGTAGAGTATAAACTAAAAGTATTAGACCAGATGATAATGTCAATTGAAGAGGATACTTCTAGAAAAGCCTCTATGATTTTAATGGAAGAAGGGCCAGATCCGGTCCTAGTGTATGAATAAATCTAAAGATTGTAAAATCTTCAGTTTTTAGTGTAAAAAATTGTAAAATGTGTTAACTTGTTATTATTAATGTCGATAATTTTTACTATATTTATTGCATATCTAATATTTTTTATTAGAGATTTACTTTTTAAGGTCTAAAAACATAGAAAAGTGTTTAATTTACTTATTTAGATAGAAAATATGTTTGACATATTAGTCGTAAAACCGTACAATATAGTAAGGATTATCTTTAAAATATTAAATATTATGATAAAGATATAAAGGAGGAAATAATGTTGGAATTTGAAGTAGACAACGATGGATTTGCAAAAATTAAAGTTATAGGTGTTGGCGGTGGGGGAAATAACGCCGTAAACAGAATGATTGAAAGTGGAGTTAAAGGTGTTGAATTCATCGCTGCCAATACTGATAGACAAGCATTGAAAGCCTCTTTAGCAAATACTAAACTTCAATTAGGAGAAAAAGTAACTAAAGGTTTAGGAGCTGGCGGAGATCCTTCAGTGGGAGAAGTAAGCGCACAAGAAAGTCGCGATGAAATTAAAAATTCTTTAGACGGATCAGATATGGTTTTCATTGCTGCAGGAATGGGTGGCGGAACTGGTACAGGGGGTTCACCTGTTGTAGCAGATATTGCAAAAGAATTAGGCATACTTACAGTAGGTGTCGTTACTAAGCCGTTTTCTTTTGAAGGAAGCAGAAGACAAAAACAAGCTGAATCTGGAATTGAGGAACTTCTAGCAAAAGTTGATACATTGGTAACTATACCTAATGATAGACTTTTACAAATTGCTGATAAGAAAACAAGTGTACAAGAATCCTTTGAAATGGCTGATGAAGTCTTACTTCAAGGTATAACTGGTATATCTGATTTGATTAGTATTCCTAGTTTAATCAATTTAGACTTTGCTGACGTTAAATCTATTATGGAAAACAAAGGCATTGCTCATATGGGTATAGGTTATGCAGAAGGAGATGAAAGAGCACAAGAAGCTGCAAGAGCTGCAATAAAGAGTCCTCTTTTGGAAACTTCTATTGAAGGAGCAAAATCTGTATTAATTAACATTACAGGTGGAGATGATTTAGGTATATTTGAAATCAATGAGGCTGCTGAATTAATAAGATCTTCAGTTGCAGAAGAAGCTAATATTATTTTTGGAGCAGGAATTGATAAGTCAATGGGAGATCAAATAAAAATTACAGTAATTGCTACTGGATTTAATGACGAAGAAATAGAGCCTAGACGAATCAGAGCAGAAGAGCCTGAAGGCGAAGCTCCAGAAGCTGAGAAAAAGTCAGATAGAATTGAAGATCCATCAGGTCTTAATATTCCTGATTGGTTGAAGTAGATTTTATAAATTTTAAAACAGTCGCATTACTTAGTACTTATACAGTAGTAATTAATGCGATTTTTAATATTTATTAATATTTTTACTAAAGGAGGAAATATATGAAGTGTCCATATTGCGATTACGATGACTCCAAGGTAGTAGACTCTAGGCCGACTGATGACAACCAATCTATTAGAAGGCGAAGAGAATGTTTAAAATGCAAAAAAAGATTTACTACATATGAACGATTGGAAAAATCTCCTATAGTAGTAGTAAAAAAAGATGGAGTCAGACAATCCTACGATAGATCCAAATTGCTAAACGGTATGATAAGGGCATGTGAAAAAAGGCCCGTTTCTTTATCTCGCCTCGAGGAAGCTGTGGATAATGTCGAAAAGAAAATTTACAATTCCCTGGAAAGAGAAATTAAATCTCAAGACATAGGGGAAATGGTAATGTTAGAATTAAAGGAGATTGATGAAATTTCTTATGTGAGATTTGCATCCGTTTATAGACAATTTAAAGACATCAACTCTTTTATGGAAGAGATTATGAATATAAAAAGCGAAGTGGATGAGGATGAATGACTTATTTGAATTTTCCTATCAAAAAAGAAAAGAAAATTCTCAACCCCTTGCAGAAAGATTTAGACCATCTAATTTAGATGAATTTGTTGGACAAAGTCATATTGTAGGAGAAGGAAAACTTTTAAATCGGTTGATTACTGCAGATAGATTGACCTCTATGATATTTTATGGTCCCCCAGGGACAGGAAAAACTACACTGGCTAGTATTATTGCTAACAATACAAAAAACAACTTTCAAAAGTTATCGGCAGTAACAGCTGGAGTAAAAGATATAAAACAAATAATCGAAATAGCAGAATCCGATTTAAAGATTTACAATAAAAAAACCATCTTATTTGTTGACGAGATTCATAGGTTTAATAAAGCTCAGCAAGACGTTCTTCTTCCATATGTTGAAAGAGGAATAGTTATATTGATAGGTGCGACTACTGAAAATCCTATTTTTGAAGTGAACAAAGCACTCCTATCTAGAAGTAGAGTTATAGAATTTAAACCAATATCAGAAGAGGATTTGAGAATCCTATTGGACTGGGTATTAACTGATTCGGAAAAAGGTTATGGAAATGAAAATATCATTTTTGAAGATAGGGCGAAATCATACTTACTAAACCATGTGGAAGGTGATGCAAGAAACTTATTAAACACATTAGAATTAGCGGTCATTACAACGCCTGATAATAATGATGGAGAAAAAATAATTGACCTTGAGATAATTGGCAATTGTATACAAAATGTAAACCTTCGTTATGACAAGGATGGAGAACAGCATTATAATATAATAAGCGCATTTATAAAAAGTATTAGAGGCTCTGATCCTGATGCGGCAATTTATTATCTTGCATTGATGCTTCACTCTGGCGAAGACCCTAGATTTATAGCAAGGAGAATAGTAATTTCTGCTGCTGAAGACATTGGCCTTGCAGATCCCAACGCCATGAATATCGCCAATGCTGCATTCCAAGCAGTAACTTTTATTGGAATGCCAGAAGGTAGAATTCCTCTTGCAGAGGCTACAATATATTTAGCTACTGCTCCTAAAAGTAATTCAGCTTATTTGGCCATAGACGAAGCTCTTTTGGATATTAGAAGTACTAGATCTTTAGAGGTGCCTGAACATTTAAAAAATATCCACGTCGGAAAGGTGGATGAAAAATATAAGTATCCTCATGATTACAAAGATGGAATAGTTAAGCAAGATTATCTTCAAAGTAAGAGGAGATATTATATTCCTAAAGAAAATGGCTATGAAAAAAGAATTAAAGAATATATGGAACGTATAGAATCTACACTAAATAAATAAAAACTTTAAAAACACTTGAAGCTTTTATTATATTGTAGTAATATAATTAGATGTAAATATTAAACTTGTGGAAGCACAGGTTTTGCAAATAAAATTTGATAACTTGAGTGATTTATGATACAATATATTACTGAGTTACTAACGAATTAGAGGTGATAACATGAAAAAAGATATACATCCAAATTACCAAGAAGCTACAGTTACATGTGCTTGTGGAAATACATTCAAAACAGGTTCTACAAAGCCAGAATTGAGAGTAGAAGTATGTTCAGAATGTCATCCATTCTTTACAGGAAAACAAAAGTTTACTGAAGCTGGTGGTAGAGTAGAGAAATTTAAGAAGAAGTATAATAGAGACTAAGAAATAAAGGTTGGTGTTATGCTGACCTTATTTTTATTATAGGAGATATATGAAAAAAACGTCCATCGGTGGTCAAGCACTTATTGAAGGTGTTATGATGCGAGGACCATCCAAAATTGGAATTGCAGTTAGAAAACCTAATAACGAAATAGAAATAAAAGTAGAAGATATAAACTTGCCATCTAGAAAATATGGAATACTTCAAATGCCATTTTTAAGAGGAATGATAGCATTAGGAGAAGCTATGTATGTTGGCGTTAGCGCGCTGATGTTTTCTGCAAGTTTCTGGGAAGAAGATGAAGATGGGAACAAGATAGAAGGCGCTAGCCTAACTCCCTTACAAACGGCAGGTATTATAGCTACATCCTTAGGTTTGACAATATTACTCTTTATGTTACTTCCAAATTTAGTTACTACTTTATTTGCTAAGTATATTAGTAGTCCTTTGGCTCTAAACCTTATTGAAGGTGTATTTAGATTGTTGTTTTTCTTTATTTATATAGTCTATGTATCAAAACTTGAAGATGTCAAGAGAGTCTTTGAGTATCACGGAGCTGAACATAAGAGTATCCATGCTTATGAAAGCGGTGAAGAACTTACTGTTGAAAATATTAAAAAGCATTCTATTATGCACAAAAGATGTGGTACATCATTTCTTTTTATGGTTATGATGATATCTATAATAGTGTTGTCATTTTTTGGTTGGCCAAGCGTGATTATGAGAATAGTCACAAGAGTGATTGCGCTTCCTATAGTAGCTGGAATATCTTATGAAGTAAATAGAATTATGGGAAGACTTGACAATAAGCTTTGCAATGCTTTGTCACTTCCTGGATTGTTAATTCAAAAGTATGCCACTGTGAAGGAACCAGATGATTCTCAAATTGAAGTGGCTATAGTGGCACTAAAAAGTGTTTTGCCATCTGAAGGAGAGGATGACAGTTGGTAATTAAAGAAGCATTGATATATGGTGAAAAAAATCTTTCGAATAACTTATATACAGATCCGAAAAATGAGAGTAGAAAGATACTCTCATTTTTGTTAAACGAAGACTTGTCATTCGTATATATATATCCTGAGTTTGAGTTAGACGAAAATATTAGAGATAAATATATAGAAATAATTGAAAAAAGAAAAAACGGTTTGCCTTTAGAGTATATAATTCAAGAAAAAAATTTCTATGGTCGAGATTTTTTCGTGGATGAAAGGGCCTTGATTCCAAGATGGGATACTGAGAATTTAATAAGTCAAGTTGTTCATATTGCAAAATCCATCTCTAGTCCCAAAATTTTAGAAATTGGAGCCGGAAGTGGTGCCATCTCTTTAACGTTGGGAATGGAGATTGAAGGTTCTTCAATTTTAGGTGTAGACATCTCAAGGGAAGCATTGGAAGTTTGTGAAATTAATAAAAGAATTCATCAGGTTGAGAATGTGTTCTTTGAGTATAGCGACCTGTTTTCCAATGTAGAAGGAAAATATGATATAATAGTATCGAATCCACCATATATAAAAACAAAAGATTTAATGGATTTGCAAGTAGAAGTGACCCACGAACCTAGTGGTGCTCTTGATGGGGGAGAAGATGGGTTGTGTTATTATAGACAGATAACAAAAGAATCAATAAATTTTATGAATCCCAATGGGATTTTGGCATTTGAAATAGGATATGACCAAGGAAATGCAGTAAAAGAAATACTCGAAGAAAATAAATTTATCAATATAGAAATAAAAAAGGATCTCCAAGGACTTGATCGAGTTATTTGGGGAGTCAAGGAGGGGATATAAGTGTACGAAAATTTAATAGTATTTGAAGAACGTTATGAAGAATTAGAAAAAAATATGATGGACCCAGAAGTCTTAAGTGACTCCAATAAATTGCAAAAAATTGCAAAAGAGCATTCTGAAATACAAGAAATAGTCGAAAAGTATAGAGAATATAGAGATGCTACCGAAGAATTGGAAACTACAAAAATGATGTTTGATGAAAAGCTAGATGACGAAATGAGAGAAATGGTCAATGAAGAAATAAAAGGCTTGGAGTCAACAATCAGCACACTTGAAGATGAAATAAAAATACTTTTAGTTCCAAAGGACGAAAACGATGATAAAAATGTTATCGTTGAAATTAGAGGCGGTGCTGGTGGTGATGAGGCAGCGCTATTTGCTGGGGTTCTTTTTAGAATGTATACTAGATTTGCTGAGAGAAATAACTGGAAAGTAGACGTAATGAATACCAATGAGATTGGCATAGGCGGATACAAAGAAGTTATTTTTATGATACACGGTAGAGGAGCTTATTCACGTCTTAAGTATGAATCAGGGGTTCATAGAGTCCAAAGAGTACCTGAGACAGAAAGCTCTGGTAGAATTCACACTTCTACTGCAACAGTTGCAGTACTTCCTGAAGTTGGAGACGTAGAAGTAGAAGTAAATCCAAATGAAATTAGAGTAGACGTATTTAGATCTAGCGGTAACGGTGGACAATCAGTAAATACAACGGACTCCGCAGTAAGAATAACTCATTTACCGACAGGACTAGTTGTTTCATGTCAAGATGAAAAATCTCAATTAAAAAACAAAGACAAGGCTATGAAAATTCTTAAAGCCAAACTATATGAGCAAATACTTGAAGAACAAAATCAAAATATTGCCGATGCCAAAAGATCTCAAGTCGGTACAGGGGATAGATCCGAGAGAATTAGAACTTATAATTTTCCCCAAGGTAGGATAACAGATCATAGAATTAACAAAACATTATTTAGAATGGAAGATTTTGTAGATGGAGATATAGATGAAATGATAGATTCTCTAACTGCTTTTGACCAATCTAAAAAAATGGAGATGATAGGATAATGTCCATAGAAAAAGCAAAAAAGCATTTAGAGATTTATAAATTATCCGATAGAATGCAAATTCTAGAAGAATCCAGTGCGACAGTGGGCTTAGCAGCCCAGGCTCTGGGAGTTACTCCTGATGAAATTGCTAAATCCTTGAGCTTTGATCAAAAAGGAGAAACTGTAATAGTTTTACTTGCAGGGGAAAGAAGAATAGATAATAAGAAGTATAAAGGCCTTTTCAATTGCAAAGCTAAAATGCTTTCAATAGATGAAATTGAAGAAAGAACTGGTCACGAAGTAGGTGGAGTTTGTCCATTTGGCGTAAATGATGACGTAAAAGTTTATCTAGACGAATCTCTAAAAGACTATCAATACGTTTATCCTGCATGTGGAGGTTATAATACTGCTATAAAATTATCCATTGAAGAATTGGAAGAAGCTTCCAATTGTTTGGGCTGGATTGATATATCTTCTAAATAAGATTTATTCTAATTATTGACTTTATCAAAATTCATATATATAATTGAAATGTAGTTATAGTTAAGTAAACATAAATCGAGGAGGAATATTATTATGGTTAGAGCAATGACACAAGATAACTTGAGATCAGCATTTGGGGGAGAAAGCCAAGCTCATATGAGATATAGAATTTGGGCTCAAACGGCTGGAAAAGAAGGATTTCCTAATGTAGCAAGATTATTCAACGCAATTTCTGACGCAGAGCAAGTTCATGCAACCCTTCATTTTAATGCTTTGAGAAAGGTTGAAGGAGACTTCCCAGTAACTTCTATGGCTGGTTTTGGATTGTCTGAAACTTCCAACAACTTACAAGGTGCAATTAATGGTGAAACTTTCGAATTTACAGAAATGTATCCAGCATATATCGCAGTTGCTGAAATGCAAGGAGAAGAAGAAGCTGTAAAGGCTTATAGATTTGCAATAGAAGCAGAAAAGAATCATGCAGTGAGATTCACAGCGGCAAAAGAAGCTGTAGATGCAGGAAATGACTTTGATGTAGAAACAATTTACTTATGTCCAGTATGTGGATACATAGGGCTAGACGCAACAGAAGAAATTTGTCCTCTATGTGGTGTAAAAAGATCTTTATTCATCGAATATTAATTTTAAATATTAAACTAAGAAACTTGGGAATAATCTCAAGTTTCTTTTTTATTTGAAAATAAATGTAAAATTTACCTCAAAATTAGGTAGTTCATAGTATAAAGAATGTATTAATTTGAATTTATGTTATAATATATAAAATGACACAAGGAGGTAATAACAGATAGATGAAGACTCCTGTTATGAATGCTTTAAAAGAATTAGTTAAGGAAGATAGTGTTTCTTTTCACTTTCCTGGTCACAAGGGAAGACTAACAAATATAGATTGGGCAGAGTTGATGCCGATGATAGATACTACAGAAACTAGAGGTATGGATAACCTCTTAGAGCCGACTGGCATCATAAAGGAATCCCAGGAAGAAGCGGCTAAAGTTTTTGGTGCTAAACACACTATTTATGGTGTAAATGGCTCTACAGGAAGCAACTATATAGCTCTTTCAGCAGTAGCAAATAAAGGGGATAAAATCTTAGTACAAAGAAACTGTCACAAATCAGTGTACAATTCTATGATTTTAAATGAATTAGATCCTATTTATGTTTTTCCAAATTACAATAAGGAATACGAACTTACGACTGGAGTTTGTCCTAATGAAATAGAAAAAATATTAGAAGAGCATCCTGAGATAACAGTGGTAATTTTAACAAATCCTAACTATTATGGAATTTGTTCAGATATAAAAACTATTGCTGAGATAGTCCATAGAGATGACAAACGAATCTTAATTGTAGACGAAGCTCACGGGCCTCACATTGGTTTGTCTGATAAATATCCAGATTCTGCAATAGTATCAGGAGCTGATATTGTTATACATTCTACTCATAAAACATTACCTAGTCTAACCCAGACATCTTTAATACATGTATGTAGCGATAGAGTTGATATGAATAAATTAATGGATAGATACCAATTGTATACTACAACTAGTCCATCGTATTTATTTACTTTGTCCAACGAAATGTCAGTAGCATATATGGCTGATGAAGGTAAAAAGCAACTAGATGAAAATTATGAATATCTATTGGATGTTAGAAAAAGGCTTGGGGAAATTGAAGGTGTAACTGTTTTGGAGATGGACCCAAATGATGATACAATATTCGACCTGGATATATGTAGAATCACTATAGATATAGCTGGATATAAAGGCCAAGAGCTTATGAGCATTTTATATCATGATTATAATATTCGTATGGAAATGAGTGATTATTATAATACTTTAGCTGTTGCTACTGTTATGAATAACAAAGAGGATTACGAAACTCTAATTGATGCAGTTAAAGAAATAGCAGGCAGAGAAAAGAGAAAACCTATTAAAGATTTAACGCTTGATATGCCACAACCTGTTATTTCAATGAGCCCAGCCGAAGCATATTTTGCTCATAAAAAATTAGTCAATATAGAAGACAGTATAGGTGAAGTAGCAGCTACTTCAATTATTCCGTATCCACCGGGAGTTCCTTTACTAGCTTCTGGAGAGCTAATAACAAAAGAAATTTTTGATTATTTATTATTTTTATTAGATAATAATATAAATATTGTAAATCTATCTGAAGATAGGAAAAAAATTGTGGTGGTGGAAAATTGAAGGGCTATTTTCTTACATTAGAAGGCCCTGACGGATCAGGAAAATCCACCATTGCTAAAATGCTACAAACAGAAATAGAAAAAATGGGATTAAATTGTACTCTAACTAGAGAACCTGGCGGAACAGAAATTGGGGAAAATATTAGAAATATTTTATTATCTAGAGAAAATATGGAAATGTCAGACCGAACTGAAGCATTACTATATGCAGCATCTAGAGCTCAGCATGTAGATGAAAAAATAAAGCCTTTGGTGGAGTCGGGATTAGTGGTAATTAGTGATAGATATGTATTTTCTTCTTTAGCATACCAAGGATATTCTAGAGGCTTGGGAATCGAAAAAGTTATGGACATAAATAAATTTGCTATGGGAGGTATGACCCCCGATAGAATTTTATTTTTTGATATAGAACCTAAAGTAGCTTTGGAGAGAAAGTTTGTAGACAGAATAGGGGATAGGTTGGAAATTGAAGGTACTGACTTTCATGAAAAGGTGTACCTTGGTTACAAAGAGGCAATTAAAATGTATCCTAACAATGTAATTACAATAGATGCAGATAATGATATAGATGAAGTATTCAAACAATGTTTAGACATAGTAAAGGAGGATATAAATGAAACTTATTATAGCAATAGTCCAAGATGAAGATTCTGGAATTCTAATTGATGAATTGATGGATGAGGACTTCCGAGTCACAAAACTAGCATCAACTGGTGGATTTTTGAAAAGTGGAAACACTACGCTATTAATTGGTATTGATGACTCTAGGGTGGAAAAATGTTTGGGAATAATAAATAAGTATTCTAAGCGAAGAGAAGTCACATCAACTTTGATGAACTTATCAATGCAAGGGGATGGCTATATGCCATATCCACTGGAAGTTACAGTTGGGGGAGCTAATATTTTTATCTTAGATGTAATCGAACACATCGTATATTGATTGGGAGGAACAAATGAAGCTAATAATTGCAATAATTCAAGACAAATTTGTAAATACTCTGGTTAGAGGATTTTTAAAGGAAGATATAAGGATTACTAAATTATCTTCAACTGGAGGATTTTTAAAAAGTGGAAATACTACATTTCTAATTGGTGTTGATGAAGACGAAATAGAAGTAGCTAAAGAAATAATTAGAACTACAGTTAAATCAGAAATCATCAACGAAAATAATGAAGAGCTAGAAATTAAAGGTGCACATTTATTTGTATTAGATGTAGATAGAAACATTATAATATAATGAAATTTGAAAAAATAATTGGTCATGATGACGTAGTCAACGATCTTAGAAATATGGTTGAAAACGAAAATATCAATCATGCCATTTTGTTTGAAGGTATAGGCGGTATTGGGAAAAAATATACTGCAGAGCTATTTGCAAAGAGTATCTTGTGTGAAGGAGATAGAGTAAATTGTGACTCTTGTCGAAAATGTGTTCAATTTTCTTCCAATTCCAATCCTGATTATTTGTTCATTACTTCTGATAATGGAACCATAAAAAAAGAACAAATAAGCGAATTAATAAATTTTTTGGCGATTAGGCCATTTGACTCTAAATATAAAGTTGTTATAGTTGAGCACTTTCACACTGCTACTATAGATGCGCAAAACGCGCTATTAAAAACTTTAGAAGAGGGTCCTGTATATGGCAAGATTATTTTGCTATCTGAAAACAGTAGAAGTATTTTAGAAACTGTTTTGTCTAGGGTAAAGCTATATAGATTTAATCCTATACCTAAGTTGACGCTAATAAATTATTTAGTGGAAAACTTTGATATAAATGAAAACGAAGCAGTATTTTACGTTGACTTCTCTAATGGATCTATTGGAAAGTCCATTAAAATAATTGAAGATGAACATTTTAAAATTACGCGAAAATCTATTTTAGAATTATTTGATCGAGCTTTAAAAGGTCAAAGTGATTTTGTGATTTCAAATATAAATATCATCAATGAACAAGAAAACTTAGACGAAATACTGGATATATACTTGACTTGGTTAAGGGATTTATTGGTATTGAAAGATACAGGAAAAGTTAAGTATTTAATAAATAGGGACATGGAAAGACTACTTTTTTCAGAAACGCACTTATCAAAAAAAACTATAAATAATATAAAAAATAATATCGTAGAACTAAAAGAAAATCTGAAATATAACATTTCTAAGGATTTGGCTTTGGAACTATTTTTCATAGATGTATTGGAGGAATGCGAGTGCAAAAAGCAATCGGTATAAGATTCAAATGTGCAGGTAAAGTTTATTATTTTTCACCCAAGGATTTAGTAATAAAAAAGGGCGACAAAGTAATTGTTGAAACTGCAAGAGGAATAGAATTTGGTTCCTGTGTAACAGACTTACTTGAATTGGAGGACAAGGAAATAGTAAGTCCTCTTAAAGAAGTGTTGAGGATAGCAACTGATGAAGATATAGAAGCTCATAAATCAAATATTCAAAAGGCGAAAGAGGCCATGAGAGTATGCAAAGAAAAAATAAATGAGCATAGTATTGATATGAAATTAGTATCTACCGAATACACATTTGATAACAACAAATTAATATTTTACTTCACTTCAGATCAAAGAGTAGACTTTAGAGAATTGGTCAAGGATTTGGCTGCAGTTTTCAAAACTAGAATAGAATTGAGACAAATTGGAGTAAGAGATGAAGCAAAGGCTATAGGCACCATGGGATATTGTGGTAGGGAGTCTTGCTGCTCTACGTTTTTGTGTGATTTCAATCCTGTTACGATAAAGATGGCGAAGGATCAAAGTTTTTCCTTAAATCCATCAAAAATATCAGGTATATGTGGCAGACTGATGTGCTGCTTAGCTTATGAACAAGAAGCATATGAATATTCACTAAAGAAAATGCCTAGGGTTGGATCTATAGTAGTGACTGATGTTGGCGAAGGTATAGTAAGTCAGATTTCTCCTCTTCAAGAAATGGTAAAAATAAAATTTGAAAGAGATGATGAAATAACTGAAGAGCTTATATCCGTTGACAGAATTATAAAAAATAACGGAATGTCAAAAAAATACGAATCAGAAGATATTTGATGAAAATTATGAGATAGATGCTATCCCATAAGAAATATCATTGATTAAATATTCATTTTGTAGTACTATTAATTTATAAAAAATTAGGAGGTAATGTGAAATGGCATATGTAATTCACGATAACTGTACAGCTTGCGGCGACTGCTTGCCAGAATGCCCAACAGAAGCTATTTCTGAAGGCGAAATCTATGTAATTGACGCTGATCTATGTATAGATTGTGCAATGTGCAACGATGTTTGCCCAGTAGATGCACCACAACCAGAATAATAAAAATACTTAAAATTGGCTTGGAGTTTAACTCTAAGCCAATTTTTTTAATGAACTAATAGTGTTATTAATTGCCATTTGTGATAAAATATATCTATATAAAGATATTTAATATGTATATAATAAAGTTATAGCGATATCGGAGGAAAATTGGAAGGGATATATATCTGTCCTACACCTTTGGGAAATCTCGAAGACATTACAATTAGAACCCTCAAAGTTCTTAAGAAAGTGGATTTGATTGCATGTGAGGACACCAGAGTTAGTAGAAAATTACTAAATAGATACAATATAAAAAGAAATCTTACTAGTTATCATAATTTTAATTACAAAAGTAAAATACCAGAATTTTTGGATATGTTGAGTACGGGAAAAACTATCGCCATAATAACAGATGCAGGTATGCCTGGGATTTCAGATCCTGGCTATGAAATAATAAAAGCTTGTATCGATTCAAAAATAAAGGTAAACGTATTGCCAGGACCAAGTGCTTTTGTTGTAGCTCTTGTTGCCTCGGGTTTAAATACCGATAGATTTACTTTTATAGGATTTCTTCCTGAAAAATCTTCACAAAGAAAAAAAGAATTAAACAGTATCAAAAAATATAAAGAGACTCTCATCTTCTATGAAGCGCCTCACAGAATTTCAGATACTCTTGGAGATATTTATGAAATATTTGGAAATCGAAAAGTTTCTATATGTAGAGAATTGACGAAACTATATGAGGAAATTATACGAGACGACCTGTCCCATATAATACAAAATATTGATCATATAACCATAAAAGGTGAATTTGTAATTGTAGTAGAGGGTTATGAAGAAGAGATTGTAGAGGTAGATACAAAAAGTGAGTTAATGTCATTAATATCCCAAGGATACACAAAAAAAGAAGCGATAAAAATGGTTTCTGAAAAATTTAACTTGAGAAAGAATGAAGTTTACGAAATTAGTTTGGAGATATGATGGATATAGTAAATGAGAATTTAAAGAAAAGTCTAGAAATATTAAATCAAAATTTAAAGAATAAACTTTACAAAATAGAAGGTCTTAGTCGAGAATCCATACGAAGAAATCTTATTAACTATGGGAGATTAATCAATTTAAAAAAACTAAGCATGGATGAAATGAAACCCTTTAA
This sequence comes from Tissierellia bacterium, assembly GCA_012513395.1. Next base: position 14,287 of record JAAZCH010000265.1, on the reverse strand, counting down.
ACCAGCAGCTTGTGTAGATGGATCTGTAAATAGATATGGAGGTAGTCATCCCCATTATATAGATTTATTCCAGGGTTTATCTAAAATTAGTGGCGAAAATAAAAAATCTCATTTTAAATCCAGTCTATTTTCCCCAATATTAAATTCCATAAGTGATGAAGAAGAAGAGGATTTAAGAAATAGACTTTTAGCTAAAATAGAAGTAGATGTTGCCATTGACACATTGGAAATGGAAAATGTAAAGGTCATCCTCATGGATGGGAACTTAATTAGATATAGCATACGAAGTTCTAAAGAATATGAAACATTAAAAGAATCATGTGAAGATAAAAATGTATTGCTTGCAGGCTTTATTAAAGAAGCCAAATCTGATTCATTATTCACATTACTATTTCCTAAGGTTACTGATTTTAGTCTTTATGACAAAGATTTGCTGTATGGAGTATTGGATGTCGGTGAAGGATTTATTCTCCACGACGACTTTAATAAAAAAATTGATCAAGATATCAGTTCTATGATATTTAGAACATCGAATTATCCAGGTGTTGCAGGATTGGAGATTTTAAAATCACAAAGAGATTATTTAATTGATATTGCAAATATGTGTTATAGCTTAACTCCTATAATGTCTAGAGGTGTACCTATGATAATAGATATGGTAGACAAGGAAGTAAAATTAGACGATAAATTGACTACTGAATTGATAAATTCTTATGTAGATAGAGATGTTTTGGAGAGGTTTTTTGTAAGCGAGAGAAGTTTAAGAAAATATTGAGGTGAATCGAATTAAAGTTTTAGGACTTACCAGTTCCTCAGAGTTTTACATAGGCTCAAAGGAAAGAAATTTTAGAATAAATGAATATTTAATTGTCCAAGATAAGAAACAAGGCGACATAGTTTTTGAAGTAATGGAGGCTAACACATATAATAAATATATACCATTAAATATAGGTGGAGATTTAATAGACACAAATGTGATTGAATCTTTGGAGGCTATTGGGTATATAGTTGATGAAGAAACTATTTATATAGCTAAATGTAGATTATTAAATGAAGCAAACTATCCCATAGAGACTGGTTCCAATGTCAGGGAACCAGAATTTAACGAAATAAAGGATTATTTGATAAATGGAAAAATAGAAGATTCTTTGCTTATTGGAGCTATAAAAAACACTGATAAAGTATATAATCAGATGGATGAAAATTTAAAAGGAATGTATCACTTGCTAGAAAATGGTATTATTCCCCAAAATGATGTCCCGTTTTTATTTAATATAAATGAGATGAATCAATATCCCCATATAGGAATATTTGGTGGATCTGGATCGGGTAAAAGTTATGGTATAAGAGTTTTCATAGAAGAAATTATGAAAAAAAGAATACCGCTAATAATATTTGATCCGCATTACGAGATGGAATTTAAATCCAATGTAGAAAATCCCAACGCAAATATAGACTTCGAAAGTTATTACAACACATTTAAAATTGGAGATGACGTAGGAGTAGATTTTAGAGATTTAAATCCTAGAGAACTAAAAAGACTTCTATCTGCTTCTAGTGAATTAACAGATGCAATGGAGTCCACGGTAGATTTGCTTTTTGGACATTTTGGAATAGGGAAAAGCGGTGTAGATGTTAACACATTTGAACTATTAATTAATGACCTAATTGAAATGAAGTCATTGGGAGATTCTGCAAGAATTGAAGTTCTCATTAACGATAATATAGGGGACCGAGAAAAATATGAAAAGTATTCCAGATTATTGGAATTATACGCTAGATATGACAAGCAGACAAATGATAAAACACTAAGGGGATTGTCCTGGAGAATTAGATCTTTAATTGGGGATGGTGTTTTTGCCAAAGATTCTAAACCAATCATAGACACACTTTTTAATGGTAAAACTGCAGTGATACAAGGTAGTACTAGACTTTTACAAGTATTTGGCGCGTATTTAATGGGGAAACTATATAATGCTAGAAGAAATTATAAAGACAGTTCAAAGGATTACTTTCCTCCTTTTATAATAGTTACAGATGAGGCCCATGAATTTGCTCCTAAAGGACTACCGAGGCCGTCAAAATCCATACTGAAAGAGATTGCTCAAGAAGGAAGAAAGTACGGTGTATTTCTAGTATTGGCAACCCAAAGACCTACATTGTTGGATGAAACTATAACTGCCCAGCTAAATTCAAAATTTATTTTTAGAACCGTTAGAGGAACCGATATACAAACCATAAGAGAAGAAACAGATATTTCCAGCGAAGAAGCCAAAAGATTGCCCTATCTAAAAACAGGGGACTTATTTGCCTCTATAGCATCCATGGGGCGTACAATTTTTTCAAGAGTTAGACTGGCAGAGACGATAAAGCCTAATGTAGAAAATCCATTCGACGAATTAAAACAAAAGAGCGAAGAAGAAGATAATAGATTATTAGATTTGATGAAAGAGGATTTTCCAATAACAGATATCGACATGATAAATATTGTAAAAAAATTGGAAAATAATAACTATAAGATAACTGTTTTTGGCTTACAAGAAAAATTGGACTTATATGTAGAAAAAGGAGTAATGATAAAAAAATCTGGTTTTGTAGATGAGTATTATCTAAATATATGAAATTGCAATGATTAAAAAAGAGGAGAAAATACAAAATATGGAATTAAAATTGCATTACGACAGAGACATTTCCCATGACGCTTACTTATTTCATGAAGGAAAAAACTATCAAGCATATAATATGTTAGGAGCTCACAAATTTAAAAGAAAAGGCATGAAAGATGCTGTAAGTTTTACAGTTTGGGCACCTGCAGCAAAGGAAGTTTTCTTAATAGGAGCCTTTAATGACTGGAATGAAACAAATATTCCTTTGCAAAAATTTGAACAAACTGGAATTTGGCAAGTAATTGTAGAAGATGTGAGTGAATTTGACGAATACAAATATAGAATTATAACTGTTGATGATGAGGTTAGAATTAAAGCAGATCCCTTTGCATTTCATGCAGAAGAGAGGCCAAAATCAGCATCAAAATATTATGATATTAGCGGATACAAATGGAATGATAAAAACTGGAATAAATCCAAGTCCAAAGCTTCTGTTTATAACGCTCCTATTAATATTTACGAAGCTAATATTTTATCCTGGAAGAAAAATGAAGACGGAAGTCAATATTCTTATAAGAAATTTGCAGATGAAGTCGTACCTTATCTTAATAAAATGGGATATACTCATTTAGAGCTTATGCCAATAATGGAGCATCCCTTTGATGGATCATGGGGTTATCAAATCACTGGATTCTATGCGCCTACTAGCAGATATGGAACACCTCATGATTTGATGTACTTAGTAGATGCTTGTCACAACAATGGGATAGGGGTCATATTGGACTGGGTGCCTGTTCATTTTGCCAAAGATGACCATGGTTTGGCTAGATTTGACGGATCATATTTGTTTGAATCTTTAAATAAAATCAGCGCAGAAAATGCAGCATGGGGTACGTTAAACTTTGACTATTCCAAAGGAGAAGTAAGATCCTTTTTAATAAGTAACGCTTTATATTGGCATGAATATTATCATATAGATGGATTAAGAGTAGATGCAGTTGCATATATGCTCTATTACGGATTTGGATATGACTCTGGAGAGCTTCAAGAAAATACAGAATCAGTAGAATTTTTAAAGGAATTAAATACGGCAATTTTTGAAAAATTCCCCCATACTATGATGATAGCAGAAGAGTCTACTGCTTGGCCAAATGTAACTGCACCTATTGAAGATGGAGGATTAGGCTTTAACTTCAAATGGAATATGGGATGGATGAATGACATATTAGAATATATGGAAGAAGATCCTATTCACAGAAAATACAAGCATGATCAATTAAGATTTTCTTTCACATATAATCACGCAGAAAACTATATACTACCACTTAGTCATGACGAAGTAGTTCACGGAAAAAAATCTTTGTTAGATAAAATGCCTGGAAATTATAATGACAAATTTGCTTCATTGAGATTACTATACGGATATATGATTGCTCATCCAGGAAAGAAGCTTACATTTATGGGTGGTGAATTTGGGCAATTTATCGAATGGAATGAATGGAAAGAGCTAGACTGGTTCTTACTTGATTACGATAAGCATCAAGAAATACAGACATATGTCAGTGAATTAAATAAATTTTATACATCTAACAGTGAACTATTTGAATTAGATTTTGAAGATGAAGGATTAAATTGGATAGAACATGACAATGCAGATGAGAGTATCCTAATTTTTGAAAGATTGAATAAAGATGGCGAAAAGATAATTTGTGCTTTTAACTTTACTCCAATTGAAAGAGTTAATTACCCAATCGGTGTGGACAAGCCTGGAATATATAGGACTTTAATGAGCAGTGATAGGGTAAGATATGGTGGAAATACAGTTAGAGTTAAAACATATAGAACTTTAGAAGAAGAGTATCACGGTAGGAATTATGGACTTAGAGTGAGTATTCCTCCACTAAGTGCCTTGTTTTTAAAATTTAGTAAATAAGGAGGTCAATTATGGGAAACAATAAGATGGTCGGTCTATTATTAGCAGGTGGACAAGGGAGCAGATTGAAATTATTGACTAAGAATGTTGCAAAACCAGCTGTACCATTTGGAGGTAAATATAGAATTATAGATTTTGCTTTGAGTAACGCTACTAATTCTGGTATTACCGACATAGCTATACTAACTCAATACAAACCTTTTGAGCTGAATGCTCACCTGGGAATCGGCGCACCTTGGGATTTCGATAAAGGTACTGGAGGACTTAGGATTCTCTCTCCTTACGAGTCTGAAAGTGGCGGGAGATGGTTTACTGGAACTGCCAATGCTATTTATGAAAACATCGACTCAATTGATATTATGGACCCAGAATATGTATTAATTTTATCAGGCGATCATATATACAAGATGAACTATAAAAAGATGTTGAAGTATCATCAAGAAAATGAAGCTGATTGTACAATAGCTGTCATAGAAGTTCCATGGGAAGAAGCACCTCGCTTTGGAATATTGAATACCGATGAAAATAACAAAATAATTGAATTTGACGAAAAACCTGAGAAACCTAAAAATAACAAGGCTTCTATGGGGATCTATATTTTTAATTGGGAAGTATTGAAAAAGTATTTGGTAGAAGATGAAAATGACACTAACTCTGAAAACGACTTTGGAAAAAATATTGTTCCTAAAATGCTAAACGATAATAGGAATTTATGTGCTTTTGAATTTGAAGGATACTGGAAAGACGTGGGAACTGTAAGATCCTATTGGGAGTCAAACTTAGATTTATTAATTCCAGGCAATGATTTGGATTTATTTGACAGATCTTGGAGAATTTATACAAACAATCCAAACTTACCACCTCAATTTATTTCTGACACAGCTGAAATTAATAATACCATGATAAATGAAGGCTGTAATATTGCAGGTAAAGTTGACAATAGTGTTCTATTCTCCAATGTTCACATAGAAGAAGGAGCTGTTGTCCATAATTCAGTGCTACTTTCAAATGCTGTAGTCCAAGCCGGTGCTCACATAAACAATGCCATTATTATGGAAGATGTAGTTGTGGATGCAGGTAGAAAAATTGGCGTTGAAGATGACGGGAAAGTTTACTTGATATCACAAGATGAAGTGGTCGTTGAATAGGAGGAAATTATGGATAACTTTATTGGAATACTAAATAATACAAACCTAGAGGCAAATTTCAATTCTCTATGTAAAAACAGACCAGTTTATATGTTGCCATTTGCGAGTAGATATCGCTTAGTTGATGTATGCATCTCTAATATGGTAAATAACGGGATAAAAACTGTAGCGATTTATACTGGTGAAAAAATCAGATCTACAATGGATCATCTTTCCGATGGAAAACCCTGGAACCTTAATTCCAGATTCCAAGGTCTATTTCTATATCCTCCAATTACACAAGAACTATCTATCGAACGTCTTGGTGATTTGGCTGACTTCTATAGCACTTTAAGTTTTTTAGAAACTGCTAGAGAAGAAAATGTAATGGTTCAAGATTCTAATGTAATTTTTATGAAAAACTTGGATGAAGCTTATAAAAAATTTACAGAAAATGATGCAGATATATTAATGATGTATGTAAAACAATCTGATAGCGCAGGAGAATATGTAAATACGGATAAACTTCATTTAGATCAACAAGGATATGTAACTAATATCGGTATAAATTTGGGTACAGAAACAGAATTCAATATGTACATTAACACTTTATTTATTAAAAAAGAAGTCTTAATAAATTTAATAAAAGAATCTGTAGAAAAAGGCAACGCATCTTCCTTAAAAGATGCAATTATCAAAAATAAAAACACGTTAAACATTATGTCATATCCTGTAAGTGGCTTTGTAGAAATAATTAAAGACTCTAGAACATATTTCCATGCAAATCTAAGCTTACTTGATATGAATAAATTCAAAGAATTATTTATCAATAATGGCAGAGTAATGACCAAGACCAAGGATGAGCCATCTACAATTTATAGGGATTATCCAGAAGTTGAAAATAGTTTAATTGCTAACGGCTGTGAAATAGAAGGCGATGTAGAAAACTCTATTATTTTTAGAGGTGTAAAGATTGGCAAAAACGCAATTGTAAAAAATTCAATTATTATGCAAAAGACAGTAATTGAAGAAGGAGCAGTTGTGGTAAACAGTATAATAGATAAATATTCCATAGTGGAAAAAGAAGTCAGCTTAGTAGGAAGTGTTAATCAGCCTTATATTGTTGGCAAATCAGAAGTGGCAGAAAAGGACTAAATCATGAAAATATTTTATATAGCAGCTGAAGCTTCTCCCTTTGTAAAAACGGGAGGCTTGGCAGATGTAGCGGGTTCCTTACCTAAGGCATTTAAGGAAAAAGGTGAAGATATTTCAGTAGTCATGCCTTTGTACGGTCAAATACCCTTCGAATATAAGGAACAAATGGAATTTATTGGTAGTTACTTTGTAGATATTGATTGGAGAAGACAGCACGTAGGAGTTTTTAAGCTAGTTAAAGATGGAGTAGATTTTTACTTTATCGACAATGAATACTACTTTAACCGTAATTCCATCTATGGACAAGGTGATGATGGCGAAAGATTTGTTTATTTTTCCAAGGCATGTGTTCAACTTCTAAGATTTTTAGATATTAAGCCTGATATAGTTCATGCTAATGACTGGCATTCTGGACTTGTACCATTATATATAAAGGACTTTGCTAGAGGGGATGGATTTTATAAAGGTATAAAAACAGCTTATACTATTCACAACATTAAATACCAAGGTGTTTTTCCAGCTGCTGGGATGATGCCACTATTGGGACTTTCAACCGAATATTTTCACGATGACGGAATTAAGTTTTTCGATGCTATAAACATGATGAAGGCGGGAATAGTATATTGTGATTTATTAACTACAGTATCAGAAACATATGCCCATGAGATAACTTATCCATATTTTGGTGAAGGATTAGATGGAATAATTAGAAAGCATGAACGAAAACTTGTTGGAATTGTAAATGGGATCGACTACGATAAATACAATCCTGAAACGGACGACTGGATTGACTACAATTATGGTCTAGATACAATTGAGAATAAAGTCAAAAACAAACTAGAATTACAAAAACTTTTTGATTTGCCTGTTAGAGAAGATGTTCCATTAATAGCAATGGTTACTCGCTTGGTAGATTTGAAAGGCGTTGACTTATTGGATTATATCCTAGGAGAAATGTTGCAGCTAGATATTCAATTTGTAGTCTTAGGTACTGGGGAACGTAAATACGAAGAGATGTTAGAATTTTATGATAGAATTTTTAAGGATAAAATGGCTTCTAGGATTTACTTTAACGAAGCTCATTCCCATAAGATTTATGCAGCAGCTGACTTGTATTTAATGCCTTCAATAGCTGAACCATGTGGTATATCGCAACTAATTTCAATGAGGTATGGAACTATTCCAATTGTAAGAGAAACAGGGGGCTTAAAGGACACTGTTGATTCTTATAACAAGTATACAGGTGAGGGAACGGGATTTAGCTTTTCTAATATAAATGCCCATGAAATGCTGGAGACTGTTAAAATTGCTACGGAAATATATCACGATAAAAAGGCGTTCCAAGGTATAATAAAATCCGCAATGGAAAAGGATTTTAGTTGGGACATGTCTTGTGATTTATATTTGAAATATTATGATAGGATTATAAAATTATAGATGAACTTAAAAATTAAACCACATGAACTATTTTCAGATGTGGAAATGGGACTAATATACTCTAAGGAGGAATCTACCTTTAGAGTATTTAGTCCACCAAATAAAGATTTAAAACTTAGAATTTACGACAAAGCAGATGATATAGTTGGTAACGACTATGATATGATTAAAGATGTCAATGGAATTTTTCATGCTACGATAAAAGAGGATTTGAAAGGAAAATTTTACACTTATATAACTGATGGAGATTCTGAAGTAACGGATCCATATTCAGTTGCTGCATCCCTAAACTCAGAAAAAACTGCAATTATAGATTTAAAAGAAACTAATCCACCGGGATGGGATAATCATCATAGACCTAATATTAAAGTATCTGAAGCAATTATATATGAAATGCATATTAAAGATTTCACTTATTCTACAAACTCCAATGCAAAAAATCGAGGGAAATTTTTAGGTGTTGTAGAATCTGGTAAAAATTTACAAGGTTATTCGACAGGAATTGATCATTTGGTAGAGATGGGTATTACTCATGTGCACCTGATGCCAATATATGATTATTTAACTGTAGATGAGCGAGAAGAAAAATTCTTTGTGGACGAAAACTATAATTGGGGTTATGACCCTGAATTATTTAATGTACCTGAGGGCTCATATTCAACGAAGCCAGAGTGTCCTAAAAATAGAATATTTGAATTAAAGACCATGATTATGAAACTTCATGAAGCTGGAATAAAAGTGGTGCTAGACGTTGTTTACAATCACGTATATAGAGGTAAAAGATCTAACTTTGAGTCCCTTTTTCCTTCTTATTATTTAAGATATAGATATGATGGAACTCTTTCTAATGGAGCTGGAGTGGGAACAGAAATGGATACTCAGCGCCCCATGTATAGAAAATTTATTTTGGATTCTGTAAGATATTGGATGGAAGAATACAAGGTAGATGGATTTCGTTTTGATCTTATGGGTTTGATAGACATAGACACGATGGAATCAGTTATAAAAATGGCTAAAAAAATTGATAAGGATGTTTTAATCTACGGAGAGCCTTGGACAGGTGGATATACTACTTTAGATGACAGAAAGATGATTACAAAGGGTTCTCAAAAAAATAAAGGGTATTCGTGTTTTAATGATACCTTTAGAGACTGTATAAAAGGAGACAATAACGGTCGAGGTCTTGGTTTTGTTATGGGAGACTTTAATAAGAAAATTTGTGTTGAACAGGGAATTTCTGGGTCAATCCACTTCGATTCTCTCCACAATGGCTTTGCTTTTAATCCCACCGAGTCTATAAATTATGCAAATTCTCATGACGATTTAATACTTTCGGATAAAATAAATTTAGCTCTCAAGGAAGCAGATGAATCAACTAAAATAGATGTAAATAAGTTAACTCATGGAATTTTATTCACATCCTTTGGAATTCCTTTTATACATGAAGGCAATGAGTTTTTGCGTTCGAAAAACGGAATTTCAAACACCTACAATGGACCTACTAGTTTGAATGCTATAGATTGGTCTTTGAAAATTGAGAATAATGAGTTTTATGAATATGTTAAAGATTTAATTTCTTTAAGAAAAACCATAACAGCTTTTGCAAAATATGATAGAATAGATATAAGAAATAATTTGTTTTTTCTAGATTTAAAATTAAATCCAATGTTAGGATACGTGATAGTTCAACAAGATGAAGCATATGTGATATATCACAATGCATCTATAAAGGATATTTATGTCGACCCTAATAGAGTGTTAAAATCTTTAAGCAAGGACTATAAAAATAAAGTAAGTTTGGAAAATGTAGAAGTTACAAAGATATTTGACAAAAATGGTTTAACAAACGATTTTAGAGAAATAAACATTTTTGATGTTGTCGTTCAAAAGTTAAGTACTGAAGTATTCTATATAAAGATAAAGAAGTGATGTGAGCCTATGCGATTGGATATCTCTTTACAACAAACTCAAAAATTAGCAATGACGACAGAGTTACGTCAATCGATAGAAATATTACAATATAACCATTTTGAATTAATCGATTTTTTAATGAAAGAATCTGAAGAAAATCCTACTATCGAAGTTGAAGTGGGAAGTATAGAATTTGATTATTACTCAGGTTCAAAAGCTAGTAACTATAAAGATGAAAGTGACTCAGAAGAAGACATTGGATTTGAAAAATATGTTTCTAGTCAAGAAACTCTTTATGATTATATGTACGAACAATTGATTTCAATAGAGATAGAAGATGACGAACGAATTATTGGCGAATATCTTTTGGGGTTGATGAACGAAAATGGGTATATAGAAGGAGATTTGTACGAGTTTTCAAATCGATATGAATTTTCCTTTATGAAAGTAAAAAAGGTTCTTAAAATATTGCAAGATTTTTATCCTATAGGTATTTGTGCTACAAACCTATCGGAATGTCTTTTAAAACAAGCGGAAGATAAAAATTATGACGAAGTGACTAAATCGATTATTATCGAAGATCTAGTAGATTTAGCAGAAAACCGAGTTGAATTTCTAGCAAATAAGTATAATAAGACTAATAAAGATATTCAAGAAAGTTTTGATAAAATTAGACAACTGAATCCAAGACCAGGGCAATTTATAAATTTTACAGACAATCCTGTGAAATTTATTATTCCGGATTTAATATTAGAAATTGAAGGAGATAGATTGATTTTATCCTTTAATGAAGAATCTTTCCCAAAGGTAGGTCAAAATAGCTTTTACAGAGATTTATTAAAAACTAATATTGAATTGGATGCAAAGGCTTATTTAAAAGAAAAGTTTAAAAGTACTAATTGGATTATTAAGAGTATCGAACAAAGAAGAGAAACGATACTAACAGTTGCGACATCGATATGTGAAAAACAAAAAGACTTTTTGTTAGACAAAGGTCATCTAGTTCCTATGACTATGAAAGAGATAGCAAATGAAGTTGACGTTCATGAATCTACAATTTCAAGGACTGTAAATGGAAAATATATTCAGACTCCTAATAAAATTATTGAGCTGAAGGATTTCTTCAAAGGAGGAATTGAAACAGAAAGTGGTGAAGTTTCTATAGAAGAGATAAAGCTATTTATTCGCACAACTATAGAAACTGAAGATAAACTAAAACCAATTTCAGACCAAGATATCACAAATCAACTTAATGATTTAGGTTTTAAGATATCTAGAAGAACTGTGGCCAAGTACAGAGATGGGATGGGGATATTAAGTTCAAGTAAAAGGAAGAGATACTAAAGTTAGTATTTTAAATGGAAGATTATTGGGTAAATATTAAACAATTAGAAATATGGAGGAGATTAATATGTCTATTAAAGTAGGAATAAACGGATTTGGTAGAATTGGAAGAGATGTAGTTAGAGGATATTATGAATGTGGATTTGAAGGATTTGAAATAGTTGCAATCAACGCAACTGGAGATATGGAAACATTCTCTCATCTGTTCAAGTACGACTCAGCGTATGGTAGATTTGAAGGAACAGTTGAACCATATGAAGATGGATTAGGAATAAACGGAAATAAAATTAAATTCACAAATCACAGAAATCCAGAAGAGATTCCATGGTCAGAACTAGGAGTAGAAATTGTAATTGATTCTACAGGTGCATTCAGAGACAGAGAAGGTCTTGCAAAGCACATAACAGCTGGCGCTAAAAAAGTTGTTTTAACAGCACCAGGAAAAGGTGTAGATAGAACAATAGTAATGGGTGTAAATGAAGACACTTATAATCCTGAAACTGACGATGTAATTTCAAACGCATCTTGTACTACAAACTGTTTAGCTCCTGTTACTAAAGTTGTTCTAGAAAACTTTGGTATTGAAAGAGGATTGATGACAACTGTACACGCGTATACTAATGATCAAAACATCATGGATAACAAGCACAAAGACTTAAGACGTGCTAGAGCAGCAGCTTTAAACATTATCCCAACTACTACAGGTGCAGCACAAGCAGTAGCTGAGGTATTACCAGAAGTTAAAGGAAAATTGACTGGATATGCACTTAGAGTACCTGTAATAACTGGATCATTGGTAGATGTTACTTTTGAACTTTCAAAAGAAACAACTGTAGAGGAAATCAATTCTGTATTTAAAAATGCAGCTGAAAACGAATTAAAAGGTATATTAAAATATACTGATGAACCACTAGTTTCTACAGATATTATTGGAGAAAACAATTCTTCTATATTTGACTCAAGTCTTACATTAGTAAAAGACAAGATGGTAAAATTAGTAGCTTGGTATGACAACGAGTGGGGATATGCGCAAAGAGTTCTAGACCTTACAAAATACGTTGCTGAAAGAATGTAACAAGTTTAATCACTGTGGGATCCTAGATTCCGCAGTGTTTATTTAATTTATTGGGAGGAAAATGTATGAATAAAAAAACTTTAAAGGATTTCAACTATTCAGGTAAAAGAGTTTTAGTTAGGTGCGACTTTAATGTCCCTATTAAAGATGGAATTATTAGTGATGATAAAAGAATAGTCGAATCCTTGCCTACAATTAAATATTTAATAGATCAAGGTGCTAAAGTTATTCTTATGTCTCATCTAGGCAGACCAAAAGGCGAAGCAAATCCTAAGTATTCCTTAGAGCCAGTGGCTAAAAGATTGGAAGAGTTGCTTGGATTAGATGTAAAATTTTTAGATGATGACGAAGTTGTATCTGAAAATACAAAGAATGCAATAATGGATTTAAAAGATGGAGAAGTTGCACTTTTACAAAATACTAGATTTGTAACTGGTGAAGAAAAAAATGAAGCAGAATTTTCTAAAAAGCTTTCAGATTTAGGTGAATTATATGTAAATGACGCTTTTGGAACATCCCATAGAGGACATGCTTCCAACGTGGGTATAGCTTCTAATTTACCATCTGCTGTGGGTTTTCTTGTAGAAAAAGAAATTTCTATAATGGGAAAAGCTATTGAGAATCCAGAAAGACCTTTTGTAGCAATTTTAGGTGGTGCTAAAGTTTCTGATAAAATTGGTGTCATTGAAAATCTATTAAGCCTAGTAGATAAAATTGTAATAGTAGGTGCTATGGCCAATACTTTCTCTAAAGCAATGGGCTACGAAGTAGGAACTTCATTAGTAGAAGATGATAAGCTAAGCCTTGCAAAAGAATTAATGGAAAAAGCAAAAGAAAAAAATGTTGAATTAGTTTTACCTGTAGACGAGGTAGTTGCTACTGCAATTGATGAAAATGCAGAAACTGAAGTTGTACCTGTAGACCAAATTCCTGTAGATAAAATGGCGCTGGACATTGGACCTGAGACTGTTGAAATAATTAAAAACGCATTAGCTGGAGCAAAAACAGTAATCTGGAATGGTCCGGCAGGAGTTTTTGAGTTAGAAAAATTTGCAACTGGAACTTTTGAAATAGCTAATATTTTGGCTAATTCTGATGCAATTACTATTATAGGTGGTGGTGATTCGGCAGCAGCTGTGGAAAAAGCAGGCTTGAGCGACAAAATAACACATGTGTCCACAGGTGGTGGAGCTAGTTTGGAATTACTTGAAGGTAAAGAACTACCTGGTATAAGTTGTATAGAGGATAAATAATGAGAAAATCTTTAATTGCAGGGAATTGGAAAATGAATATGACTCCAAGTGAGTCTATTGCGTTTATATCTAAATTGAAAGAAGTAACTAAGAATACACCAGGTGAAGTTGCAGTTTGTGTTCCGTTTACTTCTATTTATCCTGTTAGCAATGAAATTGCAGATACAGAAATAAAATTAGGTGCTCAAAACGTCTACTTTGAAGATAGCGGCGCTTATACAGGGGAAATATCTGGAGATATGCTAAAAGACATGGGAGTAGATTACGCCATTGTAGGACACTCTGAAAGAAGAGAGATATTTTTTGAATCTGATGACATGATAAATAAAAAGGTAAAAAAACTTTTAGAAATAGGAATAAATCCTATTTTATGTGTTGGTGAGACACTAGAAGAAAGAGAAGATGAAATCCATTTCGATAAAGTTAAATCTCAAATAAATGCTTGT
>JAAZCH010000264.1 GCA_012513395.1 Tissierellia bacterium | reverse complement strand
TACAGTGACTTTACCTTGAATTTCTTTTTCTTTATTAGGGAAGTTTATTAAATTTTGCTTAAATGGCTCCCCATTTATATCTAAAACTTTCCCAGTAGAACTAATTTGAAATTCATATGCATTTTCATTGTGAGAATAAATCGTTCCATCTTTTCTTATTTCTATTATTTGATAGATTGTATTAATCTTTAATCCTTCTATTGTTACAGAACCATTCACCGTAGGATCTGTGGTAATCGTAGATTCTGGATTTTCTTTTTCAGAAATGATAAATTGATACCCACTAAGTTTTTTTCTTCCAAAATCAGTTAAATTTTTAATGGATTGTTCTAAATCAAAATCATTTCCGACAGCAATCTTATTAATTAACAATCTGATTTCTTCATTTACAATTCTATTATCTTCTGTAAATTTTATATTTGGATTCTCTTTGGTTATTTCAAATTCAATTGGAGTCACAGGAATAAATCCAGTATCACTAGGATTTCCAACTTCTGTTAATTGATACCTACCTTCCATTAAATTTGTTACAGAAATTTTACCTTGAGAATTTGTCAAATAATCTTTGTTAATATCTTTATTCCACTCATCTAATCCCTTTAAATTAAATCTAATATATTGTAAAGATTCATTTGCAGAATTTACTTTTTCTAGCTCCAAACTTCCAAAAACTGGTTTAACATTTAGAAAATTCTCTATAGAATTAAAATCATCTATAACTACCTTAAACTCCCCATCTTTATATGCAGCTTTAAAATCTTCATAATCTACAGTTATTTCCTTATTAGTTAAAGTATATCCATCTGGTGCTTTTACCTCTTTAATGGTATAAGTTCCATTAATTGGGATATTGTCAAACTTTACTAGTCCATTTTCATCAGAGGTAGCATTTTCAATAAAATTCCCTTGTTCATCTCTTATTTCAAATACTGCGCCTTCCAATTTGAATTGGTTTTCAACAGGTGCGTGAAGTTCATCTTGCCCCCATTTTATAAGTTCAATTGTCCCCATTGGAGAAGCTAGTTCATTATAAACTCTATTAGGCTCTAAGAATCTAATAGTGGCATTGTCTTTTCTAACATAGGTGTTATAAGCCCTTTTTCCAGATAATTCAAAATCATTTGTAATATCATTCACAGGAGCTTTCATTGGAATTATAATATCCAGTCTCTCATTAGGTTTTAGTTCTATACCTTCATTTGCAGTAATTCTTATGCCTCTAGTATTTTCTGCAGGTTCATCAGACCATGTTAATGAAGCTATTACACTATCAGCTGATTTTCCTTGATAATCAATAACAGAATCGCTGTTCCAGTATTTGACAGTATAATCCTCTGGAACTATAACCCAGCGATTTAAGTCAAAAGTATTTTCAAATTGAGATTCTCTAGGAGGTCTTACTCCATTTCCAATATTTTCCTCTTGAATGCTCTCATCACCAATGTATGGGAAAAAGTCAACTAAATCTATATTAGATCTTGGAGTTTCTAAATTATTTATCAAGGATAATCTATAATCAAAAGCTTCTTCTGATTCGGTTATTATCCCTGTCGGTAGCCAACTTAAATCATTTTCCTTTTTGATGTATTTTCTTGCGAAAAGTTCCTTAACCTTTATCAATCTAAATTCTACTTCATCATAAAGCCATTCATTTCCATCATTTTCCTCACCTGGAGGGCTTTTAAATGTTCCAATTTTTTCTATAACTTGAGATTCAAAAGTTACGAATACTTCATTTTTTACATTCCCTTCTTCAGTATCAGGGTCCACCATCGTCTTTATTGTGGCAATGTCAAATACTCCCTTGCCTAATGCATCTGCAATAAATACGATTGCCAATCTACCAGTATTATTGTAATTATCTACAATTTCATACTTAGCTCCCATGCTGGATTTAAATTTGTCAGTTGGAATTATTTCTATGGGGACTACACCCTTAGGCAATAAATCCACCATCTTAAAGT
>JAAZCH010000263.1 GCA_012513395.1 Tissierellia bacterium | reverse complement strand
TGGAAAGCTATCTCTTAGGTATTTTGCAAAACCATAAGTAGTTTCCACACCTTTTTCAGTATATTTTAATTTTGACCCAATATTAGTCTGTGACCTATGAGCTTCATCTGAAATACAAATAATATTATTTCTTTCAGAAAGCAAGCCTGTAGTCTCACAAAATTTTTGAATAGTGGTTATATAAACTCCCCCACTTTGATTATTAGCAAGTTCATCATTTAAAGCCTGTCTATCAGGTATAGACATTACTTTTTTATCTTTTAAATATTGTTTTGAGTCTTCAAATAGCTTGCTTGTTTGTTTATTTAAGTCATCTCTATCTACAATAATAATAATAGTAGGAGCATCAAAAACATCCCTATAATGAGTTGCGAGCATTCTTGATAAGAATAGCATGGCATAAGTTTTACCACTTCCTGTTGCTCCAAAATATGTACCACCCTTACCATCACCCTCTGGTTTTAGATGTCTCTTTATATTTTCTAGCATTTTATTGGCTGCAAAATATTGAGGATACCTAGTAACAATGGCCAATTCTTTACTTTCATCATCAGGATAGTAGATAAAATCACGCAATATACTAATTAGCCTTTCTTTAGTGAATACTCCTTTTATCATGGTAAGCAAGGCAGAAATTCCATTTGAAACTTTTTCTTCTTCATTGGCTTTATTCCATGAGTAATAATATTCATACGGAGTGAAAATACTACCCATTTTTGTATTAGCACCATCTGATAATACAGATAAAAAGCAATATTTAGTTAGGTTAGGTATATCCCTGTTATAACGCATATGAATTTGTTCCCATGCATCATAAATAGTTGTATCTTCTCTAATAGCAGTTTTAAATTCAAAAATCGCCATGGGAATTCCATTAATGAAGATTATCATATCTGGCCTACGATCTCTTGTTCCAGAGATAGTAATTTGATTTACAACCTTAAAAATATTGTTAGTTGGAGTTTCAAAATCAATAAAGTCAATGTGTAATGGCATTTTATTGTTATCATCCCGGCTTAAATCAAAGCCTTCGTTTATTAAAAAGAATGCCTGTCTATTAGAGGAATAAAGGGGGTAGGTGGAAATATGCTTAATTTTATTAATTGTCTTCTCCAATTCTGTTTTAGTTAATTCAGCATACTTTGAAGATAAAAAACTAGATAAGTCCTCTTCAATTATCACCTCATCATATTTACGATGTAACTCTTCCCCTTCTTGATGAATATAATCCTGCTTAGTGAATAAATCTATTATTGCAAGTTCTAGCTGCTCTTCATCAAACTTTTTCACTTTTAGCCACCTCCTCAAGTGAGCCTTTTATTAAAACTGGGCAAATATCCTTGATTTTTAAATTTAATTCTTCAACTCTATAGATAGCCCTATATATCTTTATATATTTTTTTTGTATTTCAATAGGAGGGATTTGAAAAATTATTTCTTCAAATCTACTTAGATC
This sequence comes from Tissierellia bacterium, assembly GCA_012513395.1. Next base: position 1,806 of record JAAZCH010000263.1, on the reverse strand, counting down.
AAGATTTGCCCTAACACTGCTATCGCTTATAAACCATCCATATCTGTCACTTTCATTACTTAAAAATAACATAAAGAAATATTCTGGTAGTATGATATTCTCATCTTTTATTTCAAATGTTGTATATGCTGGTGAAACAATTATAGGTTCATCATCTTGAAACAAAGCTATTCGTATTGTTTTATCTCTTCCTGTCTGCATACCACTAAACACAAAACGATTTTTTTTAACCACCTTATATTTTGTAGCATCCACATTATCAACATTTGCAACGGTCGGCATAAACTCCTTGTTAATGTTAATACCGTAAAATTTTCTAATTTGTCCATCCTTATTTCTTTCATCGACATATTTTATTAGTTCTCCTACAGACTTTTGTAAAATCATCAATTCACCTCCCTGATAGCCTCTTCTAATATTGAAACTGTCCTTTTTTCTTCTAAAAGGGCTATCTCCATTTTTTTAACAATACGTTTTATTTCTTTTTCATAATCTATATCTAAATCTCTATCTACAAACTCAACATATTTACTTGGGGCAAGAGAATAATTAGCCTCCCTGATTTCCTTTAAACTTGCAGATTTACAAAGTTCAGGAATATCATTATATCCTTGACCTGTTTGCCATGAAAAATAAAGATTCTTTATCCTATCTATTTGTTCATCTGTTAAAATAGTCTTTCTTTTTTTACTTCTTTTAGATATATCATATTCTGCAATATTTTCATTCCAAGTACGTAAGTCTATAAACAATATTTCATTTGTTCTATCTTTAACTTGTCTATCATTTAAAGTCCTTGCCTTTTTATTATTATTCATAATCCATAGAGTCACAGATATATCTGTTGTATAAAACATATCCCTTGGCAAAACTATAATTGCTTCTATTTTATCATTTTCTATAAGTTTTTTTCTTATTTCATACTCAACACCATCTGAGTTTAAAGCTCCATTAGCAAGTAAAAATCCAGCGATACCATTTGTTACATCTAATTTAGATAACATATGAAGTATCCAAGCATAGTTAGCATTTGACTTTGGTGGTGTTTCGTAGCCATGCCAGCGTGGATCAGTTAATAATTCATTATCTCCTCGCCAATCTTTTAAATTAAATGGTGGATTTGCCATTATATAATCAACTTTTCTATTTAAATGCTGATCATCTACAAATGTTGAACTCTCACCAGTGGCTTTTTCTCCTAAATCATAAGCAATCCCTCTTATAGCTAGATTCATTTTTGCTAATCGCCTGGTATCTGGATTTTTCTCTTGACCGACTATAGAAACCTTTAATTTATTGCCATAATGTCTTTCTACAAACTTCATAGATTGAACAAACATACCTCCAGATCCACAACAGGGATCGTAAACTGTCCCACTATATGGTTCTATTAGCTCTGCAATCAATTCAACAAGACAAGCTGGTGTATAAAACTCTCCCTCTTCTTTAGTACTTGCCACAGCATAACTTTGTAGAAAATATTCATATACTCTTCCGATTAAGTCTTCTTCCTGGAATCTTTCTTCATTTATCTTATTAATCTCATCTATTAGGTTTTTAAGGGTTCTGATATCAGCCCCTAAGCTACTATAAAAATTAGAAAGCAATGCTCCCTGTAATGGGGGATTATCCTTTTCAATATCAGCCATTGCTGTATCTAATTTTACAGCAATATCGTTGCTATTAGCCTCTTTTACAATATATGACCATCTACAATGTTCTTGTAAATAAAAAACATTCTTGGCTAGATAAAAAGATTTCTTTTCTAAAAAGGCTGGTATATCACCATACTCCTCTTTAAGTTCC
>JAAZCH010000262.1 GCA_012513395.1 Tissierellia bacterium | reverse complement strand
TCGCATCTTTCCAAAGGCAATATTTCCTTGATTAAGTGGCGCTCTAAAAGTTTTTGTATTTGAATCTTCTAGTAAATCCACTAGTCCCCTATTTTGTTTTACTGAATTTGCTCCTATGAATGTAGTCGTGTATGTAAACTTCTCGTCTGCATTTTCAAATTTATATATAAAATTATTTACAGATGCAAGTCTATATCCTTTTGAAGAAATTTTATTCAGCCATGGACTTATTGAAGCGATGGGATCTAAAAAGAATTTAATTTTAATCATCGTATTTCTCCTTCATATTGTTTACTAGTTCCAATAATTCTCTCAGTCTGTTTTGTTCATTGTCTATTTGGGATTTTCCTTCTTCGGTAATAATATAATTCACTCTTCGTCCTTCTCTAGAAGATTCACGAATCCATTTTTTTTCTTCTAAATTTGTCAAAGCACCATAAAGGGTTCCCATTCCCAGTATCACCCTGCCTTTAGTTTTTTCTTCAATTTTTAATTTTACACCGTAACCGTGCAGCTCGTTGTATAGACATAAAAGCACAAGCAATGTCGTCTCAGTCAACGCTCCACTAGATAAATTATCCCTAGCCATAAATCCACCTCACTATATCACTAAACGTAGTAATTTATATTTTTATTATATCACTATCCGTAGTAATGTCAACAAAATATTTTCGCTTTTAATTAGAACGTTTGTTTGATATAATAATGAAACAAAGGTGGTGAGATTTGTGGATGTTAAAGAAAAACTTCGAATACTTACAGATGCGGCAAAATATGATGTGAGTTGCTCTTCAAGTGGTTCTTCTAGGGCAAACAACGGCGGTTTAGGAAATGGTGCAAGTTCAGGAATTTGTCATAGTTGGTCTGAAGATGGAAGATGTATTTCTCTTTTGAAAATTCTACTTTCGAATAAGTGTATATATTCTTGTGAGTATTGTATAAATAGAAAAGAAAATCATATAGAAAGAGCAGAATTTACTCCCAAGGAAATTTCGGATTTAATAATTAATTTCTATAAGCGAAACTATATAGAGGGTTTATTTTTGTCCAGCGGAATAATTAAAAGTCCAGACGAAACTATGTTAAAACTCATCGAAGTTGCGGAAATTCTCAGAAATAAAGAAAAGTTCAACGGATATATTCATATGAAAGCCATTCCTGGAGCCTCGGATGAACTTGTAAAAAAATTGGGTTCGTTAATTGATCGAATGAGTATAAATATAGAACTTCCAACTCAAAAATCTTTAAACTTACTAGCTCCCCAAAAGTCCTATGAAAGCATTTTAAAACCAATGGGGTATGCTGCAGATTCCATTTCTGAATACATTGAGGACAAAAATAAATATAAAAAGACTCCCTTGTTTTTACCCGCTGGGCAATCTACACAAATGATAATAGGTGCCAGCAAAGAGGACGATTTGACTATCATAAACAAAGCAGAATCCTTGTACCAAGATTATAAACTAAAGAGAGTTTATTATTCAGGATATGTTCCTGTGGTTAAATCTAAATTTACAGAAGGCATAATAAAAACGCCTCTTCTTAGAGAGCACAGAATTTATCAAGCTGATTGGCTTTTAAGGTTCTATGGATTTAGTGCTTCAGAAATATTAAAAAAAGAAAATCCTTATTTTGACTTGACCTTAGATCCTAAAGCAAATTGGGCTTTGGAAAATTTGAATTTATTTCCCTTGGAATTAAATAAAGCTTCCTATGAAGAGCTGATAAGAATACCAGGAATTGGTTCTACATACGCATGGCGAATTATCCACGCTAGAAAATATTCAAATTTGAGTTTTGATGATTTAAAACTCCTAAAAATCTCGACCAAAAAAGCAATTAATTTTATAACTGTTAACGGAAAATATCGGGGAAATAGATTTTCTTCTAAAGAGGATTTAAAAGAAATAATAAGGAGGCAAGAAGGAACAAATGTAGAGCAACTTTCCTTCTTCAAGTAATATGAAATACTTCTATGACGATACTATCGAGGGATTATTTACTGCAATTTTTGTCGGATATAAAAATATTGAAACTTCACATTTTTATCCGAAATCTATTGAAACTTCATTTTTGGGAGATGAAATTGTAATAGTAACTTCAAAGGAATATTATAAAAGAGTCAAAGACTCAATAATTAAAAATTTTGATTACAATTTTTTAAACAGCATAAAAACTGCATTTAGATCTTATGATTTAGAAAAAGGCACGGCTATAGCTAGAGTATTAAAGGGAAAATATCTATATGGCAATGTATATTTGAGAGGCTCCACTGAGGAAGCAGTCAAATTCAACCAAATAATAAAAAATATCTACTCAGAAAATCACAGCTACAAGGGTCTTCTAAGATTTAAAGTGATTAAGGGAGATTATTATTATGGGGAAATGGAACCTCAAAATGACATTTTGGATTTGCTTACTCTCCAT
>JAAZCH010000261.1 GCA_012513395.1 Tissierellia bacterium | reverse complement strand
TGGCAACTTCAGATTACTTTAATTAAAAGATTTTAAAAAAATCCAAGATATTATCCTATTTCGTCTAAAATGATTGTGTATGATATTAATATTAAGAGAGTGGCTGATTTACCACTCTCTTTTTTAATTTGAAAAGCATAAGTTTAAGTCAAGTCGACGATTATCTCTTCTAAGTTTTTAATTTGAATTTCTACACATTCTGGCGCTGGTCCGCCGTAGACTTTTCGTTTATTTAGACAGTTGTCTAGGTCTATAAATTCGTATAAGTCGTTTTCAAAAACTTCGCTGTATTTTTTATAACTTTTCAAATCCAAGTCCTCTAGAGTTTTGTCTTGTTTTTGGCATTCCAAGACGATTTCTCCTACGATTTTATACGCATCTCTAAAGGCCATGTTCTTTCCTACTAAATAATCTGCCAAGTCAGTGGCGTTTAAAAATCCTTTTTTAGAAGATTCACGCATTTTATCTTCGTTTACAGTCATAGTTTCTATCATAGATGCCATAACCTTTAGAGAAAAGATTACCGTGTCGATGGAGTCGAAAAATCCTTCCTTGTCTTCTTGGTAGTCTTTGTTATAGGTCATGGGAGTGCCCTTGATTACAGTTAGAATAGCCATGAGATTTCCATAGACTCTTCCAGTTTTTCCCCTGATTAGTTCCGCCATGTCGGGGTTTTTCTTTTGAGGCATTATGCTTGATCCTGTGGAATAGGCGTCTGAAATTTCTACAAATTTAAATTCTTGACTGCTCCATATTATCAGCTCTTCTGAAAGTTTGGATAGATGAGCCATTATCAAGGATATGACAAAATTCATCTCTGCTACATAATCCCTATCTGCTACTGAGTCCATGGAATTTTCCGTAGGTCCTTTAAATCCTAGTAACTCTGCGGCGAAAAATCTATCCAGAGGATAAGTAGTCGTAGCCAAAGCTCCACTTCCCAATGGGGAGTAATCCATTCTCTCTACCGCGTCATTTAGCCTTTGTAAGTCTCTATGAAGCATCTGTCCATATGCCATCATATGGTGGGCAAAGGTGACGACTTGGGCATTTTGGAGATGGGTGTATCCTGGCATAAGGGTTTTTGTGTGCTTTTTAGAAATTTCTAAAATCACTTTTATCAAATCCATCAAAGCGTTCTCGATTTCTTTTGCCATATTTTTGGAATAAAGTTTCAAGTCCACTGCCACTTGGTCATTTCTAGATCTGCCTGTGTGAAGTTTCTTTCCCACTTCTCCTAGTCTTTCAGTCAAAACTTCTTCTATAAAGGAGTGAATATCCTCGCTCTTTAAGTCAATTTCCAAATCTCCTGAAAGTATATCTGCTCTTATTTGATTTAGTCCTGAGTCTAGGAGTTTCCATTCCTTCTCTGTCAGTACGCCGATTTTTTCCAGCATTTTCACATGGGCTATGGACCCTTGGATATCTTCTTTAAACATTCTGGAGTCGAACTCGATGGACCTGTTAAATCTATCGGCTATCTCGTCTAGGGCTCCTTCAAATCTTCCTTCCCAAAGTTTCATTTTATAAGTCGATTCCTAGTTTTTGTTTCATTTTGGAATTTACTACAGTTGGAAGTGAATATAGATTTATAAATCCTGTAGCGTCGTATTGGTCAAATACTTCATCTTCTCCAAAGGTCGCGTATTCTTCTGAATATAGTGAGTATGGACTGGTTACTCCTGCTGAAATAATATTTCCCTTGTAGAGTTTTACTTTTACATCTCCTGTTACAGTTTGTTGTGTAGCTGTTACGAAGGTGCTTAGGGCTTCTCTCAGTGGCGTAAACCATTTTCCAGTATAAACTAGTTCTGCAAATTTAATGGCGATGGTTTCTTTGTATTGGATCATATCTCTATCTAGTGTCAAAGATTCCAAAGTTTTGTGCGTGTGATAAAGAATCGTTCCGCCAGGTGTTTCGTAAACCCCACGGCATTTCATTCCTACTAATCTATTTTCCACTATGTCAGCGATTCCTATTCCATTTTGTCCGCCGATTTCATTTAACTTTCTTACGATTGCTGAACCTTTCATTTTTTCGCCGTTGACTGCTACTGGTATGCCTTTTTCAAAGGATACTGTCACATAGGTACCTTCGTCTGGCGCTTTTTCAGGACTAACTGTAAGTTCTAGCATTTTTTCATAGTTAGGCTCGTTGCTTGGGTCTTCTAGTTCTAGGCCTTCGTGTGATAGATGCCACACGTTCATGTCTTTGGAGTAGTTGGTCTCTTTGGAAATTTTTAGTGGAATTCCCCTTTCTTCTGCAAAGGCAAATTCTTCCTCACGAGATTTTATATCCCAAATTCTCCAAGGTGCAATAATGGGCATATCAGGAGCGAAGTATTTAATCGCCATTTCAAAACGGATTTGGTCATTTCCTTTTCCTGTGCAACCATGAGCTACTGCGTCGCATCCTTCTTGGAGGGCAATTTCTACTAGTCTTTTTGCAATTACTGGTCTTGCTGTTGCTGTTCCTAATAAGTATCTGCTTTCGTATTTCGCTCCTGCTTGTAGCGTTGGAAATGCGTAATTGTCGATGAAGTCATCTTCAATATTTTCTACGAATATCGCCGATGCTCCAGAGTTTATAGCTTTTTCTTCCAAGCCTTCTAGTTCTGGGTCTTGTCCTACATTTCCCACTACTGCTATAACTTCGCAATCGTAGTTTTCTTTTAGCCATGGAATGATTACCGATGTATCTAGTCCACCTGAATATGCTAATGCCACCTTTTTAAATTTTACGTCTTTCATTTTCTCCCTCCAAAATTTTGTTTTTCTTCACGTTTGGTATTTTTGTATTAAAAAATCCCTTAAGCATTTCGCTCAAGGGACGTAATAAACGTGTTACCACCCAAATTCACGGCACTTTCGCAAGTACCATCTCAGTTAGTATAAACTAAAGCTCTAACGGGCTAAACGTGATAATCTACTTATTTTCAAATATCATGCTCCGAGGCTCTCTTCAAATCCTATAACTCTCTTCTTTCCACCAAATCAGAAGCTCTCTACGCGTGTCTTTTAGATTCTACTCTTCTCATCAAAGCAATTTCTTTTGATGATAATATCAAACTATTTTATGAATGTCAAATTATTTTTGAATATTTAGTTTTTATTGAAATTGTTGTAGGTTTTAAATTGGCATAATCGTATCCAATAAATATTACAACGTAATACATATTCTATCCGTCATACAAGGGCGCAGCCACTGTACATTGTCCGTTGTACGCTGTACGTTAAAAAACACCGTAGGTGCAGAACAAAGGCGTAGCCAACTTTTCACTTTCAACTCTTAACTTTTAACTGGCCCTACTATCTATTTAATTTATATCCTACTCCCCACACCGTCCCTATGATTTCTTTTCCTGTTACTTGTCGTAGTTTTTGTCTTAGGTGACTGATGTGGACTGTTATAGCGTTGTCTCCTTCTTGGTATTCGTATCCCCAAATTAGGTCATAAAGCCTGTCCCTTGAAAATACGGAGTCTGGATCTTTTAAAAATTCGTAAAGTATCATGAATTCTGTCTGAGTGAGAAGGATTTCCTTGTCTCCAAAAAATGATTCGAATGTTTTCGGATTTAGTATAAGGGATTTGTACCTGATTACATCTTCTTCAGTTTTTTCTTCTTGGAACTTTACTCTTCTTAGCAAAACCTTGATTCTAGCTAGAACTTCTAACTTTTCAAAGGGTTTTACTATGTAGTCATCTGCTCCTAGTTCTAGGGCTCGTACCTTATCTTCTAGGCTGGTTTTTCCTGAAATTACCAGTATGGGAACGTCTATCTCTTCTCTAATGGCTTTTATCAACTCTTCGCCAGTTTGCCCAGGAAGCATTAAATCTAATACAAATAAGTCAATTTCTTCATGCAAATAAAACCTGGCCTCTGTACCAGAAAATGCCTGCATAACGACATATCCTTCAGGCTCTAAAAAGTTTTTTAACAAATTGTTTATGTCTTCGTCATCTTCTACAACAAGAATTTTATAATCGCTCAAATCTACCTTCCTCTCTATGTATGATTGGTAAATAGTAATTAGATTTGGGGAATTCGAAAATTTACTGAAATTCCCCAAATCGCATCAGTCCGCTATTAATTACTATTTATTTTATTTTAATTATTTTCTGATCTGTTTTTTGCTGCTGCTTTTATAAACCCTTTAAAAAGTGGATGGATTCTATTGGGTCTATGGCGAAATTCTGGATTGAAGGTGCATCCTAAGAAAAAGTCATTTCCTTCTAGCTCTACTACTTCCACTAGATTAAGTTCTTCGTGGATTCCCGTCATTTTAAGTCCTGCTTTTTCCAAAGATTCTCTGTATTCGTTGTTAAGTTCCAGTCTATGTCTGTGGCGTTCGATTATTTCTTCAGTGCCGTATAGAGCCATAGCCATGGAGCCTTCTTTTAATTTACAGGTGTAGTTTCCTAGTCTTTCTCTTCCTTCTGATTCTATTCCTCCAAAGGGTTCCGTCCTAACTACGTCCACCACCGGGAACTCTGTATTATTATCTATTCCAGTAGTATTAGCGCTGTCATATCCTAAAATATTTCTAGCAATTTCTACTATGGCTATATTCATTCCCAATCCTATTCCGAAATAAGGAATGTTATTTTCCCTAGCGTATTTGGCTGTTAGCATAAGGCCTGAAGTTCCTCTTTTTCCAAATCCTCCAGGTATTATTATTCCGTCATATCCCAAAAGCACTTCTTCTACATTATCTTCATTAATTTCTTCTGAATTTATCAAATCGATATTAGTTAGATAACCGCTATCGTATCCTGAATCTTTTAATGCATTCATAACGGATAGATAGGAGTCAGGTAGTTCTGTATATTTTCCTACCAAAGCGATATTTAGTGGAACATTTGCGTTTTTGAATCGCACCACCATCTCTTCCCAATCTTTCGTGCCTTCTTTTACGTCTTCAATTCCTAATTTTTTAAGGACATAGGAGTCAACGCCTTGTTCTTGCAAGGATAGGGGCACTTCGTAAATCAATTCTACGTTTTTGGATTGGACTATGGCTTCTTTAGGCACGTCGCAAAACAGGCTGATCTTTTGCTTTATATCGTCTGTTAAAATGCCATCGCTTCTGGCTATTATCATATCTGTTTTAATCCCCAAGCTCATAAGTTCTTTATAAGAGTGTTGGGTGGGTTTGGTTTTTAATTCCGTAGTTCCTGGTACTGCTGGCACCAGGGTAGCGTGGATAAAAAGCACATCCTCTCTGTCATTTTCCGAATGGATTTGGCGAATGGCTTCTATAAATGGAAGGGATTCGATGTCTCCCACTGTTCCACCTATTTCTGTAATTATAATGTCTGCGCCTGATTCTTTGGCTGCGTCATAGACTGATTTTTTTATCTCATCGGTTACATGGGGAATTACTTGTACCGTTCCGCCATTGTAATCTCCTCGTTTTTCCCTTTTAAGTACCGTATCGTAAATCCTACCACTGGTTACGCTAGATTTTTGGGTCAATTCTACGTCGATAAAGCGTTCATAATGTCCCAAGTCTAGGTCGGTTTTGGCTCCGTCTTTGGTCACGAAGACTTCTCCATGTTGGTAAGGGCTCATAAGTCCTGGGTCTACGTTTAAGTATGGATCGAATTTTTGCATAAAAACAGAAATACCCCTGTCAATCAAAAGTCTTCCTAAGCTCGCTGCACTTATTCCTTTTCCTATACCACTGACAACACCGCCAGTTACGAAAATATATTTAGTCATCTTACCTCCTCGTCAATATTTGTTTTCAGTTTAACATTTTTTAATCTAATCATTATTATAACACAAGTTGTTAATTAGTAGATATAAATTAGTAATTAATAGAGGCCTAGGGCCAGTATGAAAAATCGATAATGTCTTTAGTATTTGCATAAGAAAACTTATCTATTAATTATTTCTTCTGGTATATACTTCATT
>JAAZCH010000260.1 GCA_012513395.1 Tissierellia bacterium | reverse complement strand
TTTTTTCCTTCTTCCAATTCTTCTTTGACATTTACGCCTTTCATAGCTACGAAGATTCCGCCCACTTTAACGAGGGGTAAGGAGATCTCTACTAATTTATTTAGTCTAGAGACAGCTCTGGATACTGCTATATCATATTTTTCTCTATGCTTTTTATCTCGCCCTGCATCCTCGCCTCGACTATGGAATGTTTTGATATTTTCTAAATTCATTTTTTTAATCACTTCTTCTAAAAATATCAATCTTTTATTAAGTCCGTCAAGTAGGGTGATGTCCAAGCTGGGATTTACAAGTTTCAACGGTATAGCAGGAAATCCGGCACCCGTTCCAATATCAATCAACTTCTTCTTATCATGAAATTCTGGTATTTTAAAGGCTGTCATGGAATCTAAGAAATGTTTTATATCCACTTCTTCTCTTTCCACTATTGTGGTTAAGTCGGTTTTTTTATTTCCTTCAATTAATATATTATAAAATTCTTCAAATCTATCATAGTCGAATTCTATATCTATATTCAAATTTTGTAATCCTCTCTCTATGGAGTCTTTACTCATTTTTTCTCCTCTGTTGTTCCAAATAAATTAAAAGTACATTAATATCAGCTGGGCTTATTCCCGTTATCCTAGAAGCTTGTCCTATAGATCTGGGTCTAAAATCTTTTAGCTTTTGTCTGGATTCGTTGGAAATGCCTTTTACATCGTCGAAGTCCACATGGTCTATGACTTTGGATTCTAGCTTTTTAAATTGATTAATTTGTATGCTTTGCTTTTTAATATAGCCTTCGTACTTAATTTCAGTTTCCACTTCTAGTTTAATAGATCTAGGTAACTCCGGTCTGTCACTGTCCAGTGGTTCTACCAATTCATAGCTAAGCTCAGGTCTTCTGATTAATTCTGATAAAGTGAGGGAGTTTCTAAGCTCAGCTGAGCCTAGGCTGACTAAAAATTCATTTACTTCCTTTGTCGGATTGATTTGAATGCCTTTTAGTCGCTCCAATTCTCCTTCGAATAGAGATTTTTTATTTAAAAATCTTTCGTATCTTTCATCTGTTACAAGACCGATGTCTCTTCCTATTTGGGTTAGGCGCATATCTGCATTATCCTGACGAAGGGTGAGTCTGTATTCTGCTCTCGACGTCATCATTCTATAAGGTTCATCTGTGCCTTTGGTCACCAAATCGTCTATTAAAACGCCTATATAAGCTTGGGACCTGTCCAGAATAAGAGGTTCCTTTCCTTCGATTTTGTGAACAGCATTAATCCCGCAAATCAGTCCTTGGGCTGCTGCTTCTTCGTATCCAGAGGATCCGTTAATTTGTCCTGCAAAAAATAGTCCCTCGACTTCTTTACTCTCTAGGGATAATTTTAAATCCCTTGCATCTATGGCATCATATTCTATGGCGTAAGCAGTTCTCATAATTTTACAATTTTCCAAACCTATGATGTGCTTATAAAATTCATTTTGCACTTCTTCAGGTAGGGAAGAGCTGGCACCTTGGATATACATTTCCTTGGTATTTCTGCCTTCCGGTTCTATAAATACCTGGTGGGAAGTCCTATCTGCAAACCTAGTCACCTTGTCCTCAAGAGAAGGGCAGTATCTAGGTCCAACACCTTCGATATCTCCTATATACATGGCTGCTCGATTTATATTTTCCCTGATAATTTCGTGGCACTTTTCCGTAGTATATGTCAAGTAGCAATCCAGCTGCTCCATTCCCAGATCCTTTTCAAAATTCATAAAAGAAAAGGGAATTACTTCATCATCTCCCCTTTGGGGCTCCATAGTGGAGTAGTCGATGGAGTCTCTGTGGACTCTAGCCGGTGTTCCCGTCTTCATTCTACGCATTTTAAAGTCTTTTCTCATGGATTCTGCTAGTTTTGTAGCTGCTTTTAATCCATCTGGGCCAGATTCATAGTTCAACTCTCCCATAAAGACCCTTCCACCAAGATACGTTCCAGTTGCTACTATGACAGTCTTAGCTTTGTAGATTCCTCCTGTTAAAGTCTTTATGCCTATGATTTTTCCGTCTTCTATTAAAAGATCTGTAACTTCTGCGGATTTTAAATCCAAATTTTCTTGATCTTCCAAAACCTTTTTTATTTCTTCGTGATAGCCTCGTTTGTCTGCTTGAACTCTAAGGGAGTGAACTGCAGGGCCTTTGGAGGTATTAAGCATTCTACTTTGGATAAAAGTTTTGTCTATATTAAGAGCCATCTCTCCGCCCAAAGCATCTATTTCTCTAACCAAATGCCCTTTTCCAGTCCCCCCAATATTGGGATTGCAAGACAATAGGGCGATTCCATCTAAATTTATAGTAAGTAGTGCTGTATTCTTGCCTAAACGTGCTGAAGCTAGAGCCGCTTCCACTCCTGCGTGACCAGCTCCCACCACCACTACATCGTATTCTCCATATAAATAATCTAAATTTCTATTCAAACTTTTACACCTATTTTCCAATACAAAATTCTGAAAATATTCTATCCAGTACATCTTCTGTCGTGGTTTTTCCAGTAATATTTCCCAGTTCGTCAATACAAATATTTAAATCTACTTCTACTAAGTCTAGTGGAATACCTACTTCTAAATCACTGATAGCAGATTCAAGAGCAGCAATTGCTCTTCTTAATGCCTCAATATGACGGATATTGGATACCATTATGTCGTCGCTAGAAGTTATTTTGTCTTCAAAGAATAGTCTTTTAATTTCGTCTTGAAGCACGTCAATACCAGTTCCATCCACTATGGACATCATTATATATTTGTAATCTTTTAGCTTTTCTAAATCCAATTTTGGATCTAGATCTGTTTTGTTTATAATGACAATCTTTTCTTTATCCTTGGCAAATTCCAAGATATCCACATCTTCTGTGGATAACTCTTCAGAAGAGTCTAATAACACCAAAACCAAATCCGCATCTTCAACATGACTCTTGGCTTTTTCTACGCCAATAAGTTCTACAGTATCCTCAGTTTCTCGTATTCCGGCGGTATCTATAAGATTTAATGGAATCCCATCTAGGTCCAAAACTTCCTCGATAGTGTCTCTTGTAGTACCTGGAATATCCGTAACTATGGCGCGATTTTCCTTGAGAAGTGCATTGAGAAGGGAAGACTTACCCACATTTGGTCTACCTAGTATCAAAGTTTTAATTCCTTCTCTTAATACCTTTCCTCGTTTTGAAGATTTTAATAAATTTTCTATATCTTCCAATATAGGTTTTAATTTGTTAATTTTTTCATAATCATTGAGGGTGTCTATTTCGTCCTCAGGAAAGTCTATCTCTGCCACAGTGGAGGCCATAACCTCTATTAAAGCTTCTTCAATTTTCTCTACAGACCTAGAAAGACTTCCTTCTAGTTGATTCAAACTGTTTTCATAACTCATAGAAGTATTGGCATCGATTAAATCCAAAACTGCCTCTGCCTGAGCTAGGTCTAGTCTTCCATTTAAAAATGCCCGCTTAGTAAATTCACCGGGTTCTGCTAAATTTGCTCCATTTTTTAGTAGGGTATTTAACACTTCTCGAACTGCGACAACGCCGCCGTGAGTGTAAATTTCCACCACATCTTCACGAGTGTAAGTGTGTGGAGCTTTCATATAAACAGCCAATACCTCATCTACGATTTTTTTATCATCTATAATATGGCCATAGCTTAATTTTCTATTTTCAAAATCTATTGATCCTTTAAATACTTTTTCCAAAACTTCCAATGACGAATCGCCGGTCATTCGAACAATTCCTAGACCAGCTCGTCCAACAGAAGTGGAAATAGCACAAATTGTATTACTCATTTAATCCTTCTTTCTAATATACATCATCACCTTATTATAGAATAATTTTAATGTATTTACAAATAACATAATCAAGGATTTTGGCAAAAAATGACCTGGTATATTAAACCAGGCCACAATAATTTGTTTCATGTAATTTATATAGCTTAAGATTAGCTATTTTATTTTGTTATTCCTAATTCTTTAGCTTTGTCTGCTACTTTTTTAGCTACTACTTCCGCCACTCTTTCATCAAATACTGATGGGATTACGTATTCCGTATTTAGTTCTTCGTCTGTGACTAGTTCTGCAATTCCTTCTGCAGCTGCCATCTTCATTTCTTCTGCAATTTTTTTCGATTTGGATTCCAAGGCACCTTTGAATAATCCTGGAAATGCTAAAACGTTATTGATTTGATTAGGGAAGTCGGAACGTCCTGTTCCCATTACAAAAGCTCCTGCTTCAATTGCATCTTCGTACATAATTTCTGGAATGGGATTTGCCATTGCAAATATAATGGATTTTTCTTTCATGGATGAGACCATGTCCTTTGTCAATAAGTTGGGCATAGATACTCCTATAAATATATCAGATTTAGCCATAGCTTCTGCTAGTGTCAAATCTTCCATATCATTATTAGTAATCTCTGCTACTTCTTTGGTGAGAAAATTATAGTCTTCGCTATTTTTCTTGTTCACGATTCCTTTACTATTAAATCCGTAAATGTTTTTGATGCCCAAATCCTTCATCATTCTTATTATAGGTGAGCCTGCTGCACCCACTCCTGATACTACAGCCGTACAATCCTGAGCTTTTTTGCCTGCAAGTTTCAAAGCATTTATTAACCCCGCCGTTACTACAATGGCTGTGCCGTGTTGGTCGTCGTGAAATACTGGGATATCCAATTCTTCTATCAATGTACGTTCTATTTCTACACATCTTGGTGCAGAGATATCTTCTAAGTTTATGCCTCCAAATGTAGGGGACAGCGCCTTTACGATTTCAATGATTTCCTTTGGATCTTTACTATCCAATACTATGGGGACTGCATTGACTCCTGCAAATTTTTTAAATAGACAACATTTTCCTTCCATTACAGGGAGTGCTGCTTCTGGCCCAATATCTCCTAAACCTAAGACCGCAGTTCCATCAGAAATGACTGCTACGACATTTCCTTTCCAAGTGTACTTGTAAGCATCGTCTGGATTTTCGTGTATCCTTTTGCAAGGTTCTGCAACTCCAGGTGTATAGGCAATGGATAGATCGTCCTTGTCATTTATTTCTGCTTTTAAATCTACCATGATTTTTCCCTTCCACTCTTCATGCTTTTCCAATGCGTATTCAAAAACTGTTTTCATCTCTTTCCTCCAATTTTTCTAAAGTAACTTCTCTCGAAATATAGTATAGGATATCTATTAATTATTTAACAATGCCGAGAATTTATAATACGATAGATGAAACCTATCATAGAATTGTTAACGATAAATTTTATTAATAATGCAATAAATCACATGAATTGTACTTAAAAAACGATTTCTCGTATACTTACTTTGTAAGCAAGTAGAATATGGTCGGCCACCATCATAATTAATTGGATGTAAAAGGAGGTTAATATGGATCAAGCAATAATTGCATTAATCATTCTTCTAGTGACAACAGTTATTCTTGTGAAGGAATATATTCCCCTTGGGGGAGTGGGATTGTTATTGGCAGTATCTATGGTACTTTTTGGAATTTTAGATGCTACTTCGTCCTTGGTGTACTTTTCTAATAAAACTGTAATTCAAGTGGCAGTTGCCTATATTATAAGTGAGGCAGTTTTGGTTGTTGGTGTTGCTGACAAAATAGGAGACTTGGCACAAAGTATAAGCTCAAAACAAAAAGACAGTGAAAGAACAGTTTTAATATTGGTAATGGTGACGACGGCATTGTCTGGTTTAATACTACCTAGATTTGCAGTAACAGCTGCATTAATGCCTATAGTAATCGCCATAGCTAGGTCTACAGGAGTAAGTCGAACAAAACTTTTATTCCTTTTGGCATTGACAGCCAACTTCGCTGGACAAAATACATTGATGTCTACACCACCAAATATGCTAGCCAATGGAATTTTGGCAGATGCAGGATATAACACTTTTGGATATTTTGAATTTGCATGGATAGGTATGCCTATGACAATTGCAGGTGTAATAGTAGTAGCACTACTTCAAAAGAAAATACTTCCTGAATATGTGGATGAAAAATTGATTGCATCAA
>JAAZCH010000259.1 GCA_012513395.1 Tissierellia bacterium | reverse complement strand
TTCAATAACATCAAAACCTACGATGTGTACTTTATTTTGCATAAATGTTTCCACAATAAAAGAGCTGGGGAATTTTAAAACATCTGTAATAGCTTTTGCGCTTTCTTTCTCTGGATTAATCATTACAGAAATTCCCAATTCCCTTTGGGCAAAGGTCATATTAGTTGAATACTCAGGTGACCTTACTCTAGCTATAGTATGTTTAGCACCAAGTTTTTTTGCAATTATAGATGCAATTATATTTATTTCATCATGTTCAGATACTGCAATAAATACATCGGCACTATCTACTCCAGCTTCTATTTGGGTATCGTGAGCGGCTCCATTTCCAACGACCCCCGTGATATCTGCAATGTCAATAATGTAGCTTAATCGCTCTCGATTGATTTCTATTAATACTATATCATAGCCTTCAGAAGACAAGTCTCTACAAAGAACTTCGCCTACTTTTCCGGCTCCTACAATAACAATCTTCATATAATACCTCCAATGGATATTATAAAACATTTCGCAAAATATTAATAGTAATGATTTGTATAAGAATTTAAGAATAATCCAAATAAATGACAAATATTTTATTAACTTCGAGTATCATTATTTAAAATAGTAAATAAAATGAATGAATAATTGAAAAATTAATTAAAGTTTATCTTGACTTAATTTTTACTTTAGGTATAATGAATAACATATTGGACTTTGAAGAGGAGAGTACAAAGGCAAATCTGCACAGAGACATTTCGGTTGGTGAAAGAAATGAGAGGAAACTTTGGAACATGGCCTTGGAGTCATCTCGCTGAGATTATTTGAATTTAGGTTGAGACGTATGCCCACGTTATAGGGCTACGGGTATGATAGTACCCTGGGAGGTCTTTTCAGTGATGGAAAGATAAATTAAGGTGGTAACACGAAGTATGCTTTCGTCCTTATGGGGATGGAAGTTTTTTTATTTTAGGGAGAAAAAATGATAAAAGTAAAGAATTTAGTTAAAGAATACAAAATAGGAGGAGAAACATTTAGAGCGGTAGATGACGTATCCTTTGAAGTTAAAAAAGGGGAAGTTTTTGGAATAATAGGATTAAGTGGCGCAGGCAAATCCACCTTAGTCAGATGTTTAAATCGACTTGAAGAACCTACTTCAGGCACTATCGACTTAAACGGAATAAATCTTAATAATCTAAAAACCCAGAAACTTTTAGAAGCCAGGAGAAATATTGGAATGATTTTTCAAAGCTTTAACCTTTTTAATCAAAGTACAGTTTATGAAAATATTGCATATCCTTTGGAAATAATTGGGCTAAATAGAGATGAAATAGAAAAAAATGTAGATGAGTTGTTAGAATTTGTGGACTTGCAAGATAAAAGGAATGCATATCCATCTGAAATATCAGGAGGTCAAAAACAAAGGGTGGCTATTGCAAGAGCTCTTGCTACTAGGCCTAAAATTTTACTAAGTGATGAATCTACATCTGCGCTAGATCCAGCTAATACGGAACAGATATTGAATTTATTAAAAGATTCTGTGAAAAAATACGATATGACAATTGTTTTAATTACTCATCAAATGGAAGTGGCTAAAAATATATGCGATAGAATTGCAGTTATGGAAAATGGGAAAATTATTGAATGTGACACAGTGGAAAACATATTTAACTTTCCAAAAACTTCTAGGACAAAGTCCTTTATAAAATCCCTTCCAGACGCAGTAGAAGATTCTGTTTACACAGTAAATGGATTTGGAGGAAAATTATTTCGCCTAAACTTTAGTGGCGAAAGTGCAAAAAAACCAATTGTAAATGACTTGATGAAACATTCAAAATGCAAAGTAAATATATTATCTGGAAATATTAATACCCTCAGTACTGGAGAGGTCGCAGGATATTTGACTGTTGAATTATCAGGATCAGAAGAAGATATCGAAGATGCTCTAATGAAACTCAGCGATGAAAATGTTATGGTGGAGGTGTTAAAATGAATGAAGTTTTAAAAATAGTGCTTCCAGCTATACCTGAAACCTTGTTAATGGTAGGTGCTTCCTCTGTTCTAGCAATACTAGCAGGAATACCCCTTGCGATAATTCTTTATACGAACCAAAGTGGAGGATTATCAGATGATGGAAAAATTTATAATATCTTAGATACCATAATAAATGTTTTAAGGTCATTACCCTTTGTAGTGTTAATGCTTCTTATCTTACCTCTTACAAAGCTAATTGTAGGAAGGAGAATTGGAACTACTGCATCTATTGTGCCTTTAACTATCTCAGCAATTCCATTTTTAGCAAGACTTTTAGAAGGGGATTTTAATAGCGTAAATAAAGGAATCATAGAAGCAGCAAGAGCCATGGGATCTAGCACTCAAACAATAGTTAGAAAAGTAGTAATCAAAGAAGCTTTACCAAATATCATATCATCCATTACTATGACCATAATTAGCTTAGTTGGGCAATCGGCAATAGTAGGAATGATAGGCGGTGGCGGATTGGGAGATATCGCAATTAGATACGGATATCAAAGAAATCAAAAGGATATACTTTGGGCAGCTTGTGTAGCAATTATTATACTTGTACAACTTGTCCAATTTATAGGAATAAATGTATCAAAATCAATTGATAAAAAATAGGGAGGAAAAAATGAAAAAGAATTTAGTATTATTAGGCGTAGCATTGTTACTAGTATTGACAGCATGCGGTGGTGGAGACAAAGCAGTAACTACAACAGAACCTGCAGCAAATGATGGTGTAATTACAAAAGTTACAATTGGCGTATCGCCAGCACCTCATGGTGAAATAGTTGAAGGACTAGACGAAGAATTTAAAAATGCAGGAATTGAAATAGAAATAGTTACATTTGACGACTATGTACAACCAAATCTAGCACTAGATGATGGGGACTTGGATCTTAATTATTTCCAACATCAACCATATTTGGACAGTTTTATAGAGGAACATGGAGTTGATTTAGTTACAATAGGACAAGTTCACGTAGAGCCTTTGGCGCTTTATTCAGACAAATATGAATCCATTGACGAATTACCAGAAGGAGCGGAGATAATTATCCCATCTGACCCAACTAATGGAGCAAGAGCATTACTTTTACTTCAAAGTGCAGGTTTAATTGAGTTATCTGACCCAACAAATTTAGCTGCTACAGAAGCAGATATTACAGCTAACCCTAAAAACTTAGTATTTACCGCAATCGATCCAGCGAATATCGCTAGAACTTATTCTGACGTAGATGGCGGAGTAATAAATGCTAATTTTGCAATAGATGCAGGCTTAAATCCTATGGAAGATGGAATATTAGTAGAAGGAGATCAATCTCCATATGCAAATGTAATAGTA
>JAAZCH010000258.1 GCA_012513395.1 Tissierellia bacterium | reverse complement strand
TTTGATGCCTTTTTCTAGCAGCAGCATCAGAGATTTCAAAATAATCGCCAATATCTTTAAAACTCCAATTTCTTCCGTACCTCAAACTTATAAGATCTCTATCCTCTCGAGATAACATACTCATCAACTTAGCAGCTTCTTCCTTATGAAGTATTTTTAAAACCCTATCCTCCGTTGAAGAATCATGATTTTTCCACAAAATATTTTCTACATCTTCCACAGATACGTAATTTTTGTTTTGGTTATAAATTTTATAACTTTCGTGTCTTAAAATGGTTAGACAATAAGGCTCCAATTCTCTTTGTTTAAGCTTGGAAATTTTATCCATATTATCAAAAATAATAACAAAAGTATTGGAGACCGCATCGTCTGCATAATAAGTATCCTTTAAAATACTAAAGGCTAAAGCATACATCTTATTTTTCAACTTATTATACAGTTTTTCCGCATTTAATTTCTCCTGGGAATTTAGAATTTTCACCATAAGAAGCTGCAACACTTTCATAATATCTCCAATAAATCATCCTTTATATACTAAAGTGAATTTTCTCAATAAATGTGACATATATTTTATTATACATTAAGAAATATTTTAATATGAAAAAATCTAGTAGAAAATTTTCTAATACTTGCAATTATAATTAGAATAAATGCTGTAATACAGACAAATTTTAATTTAAATTATAAACCTCAATCATTTCAAACAGAATGGATGTTGGAAATAGGAACTAATTTTTACTGTATAATAATAGTTTCTTTTGATATTATTATATGGGTGATATAAAATGAATGACGATAAAAGGGTTAATAGTAAAAAGCAATTGCGAAGATTATTAGTGAGTATATTAGTATTTATAATTTTATTGACACTAACGTATAAGACGTATTTCATATGGAAAAATGTAGACCATATACAACAATTGGGCTTTAAATATAAGCCAAGTAAGGAATCTTTAATCGCAAAAGAGTTTTCAGGAAATGAAGTCGATGGTCAAAGATTCGTAGCAGTATACCAAGAAAAAAATAAAATTATAATCAATGCATATTCAGATTTTAAAAGCGATAAACCTAATCAAATTGTTCATGAAATTGATTATAAAATAAAGCCAGAAGATATAAAATTTACTTGGATAGATTTTCTTGAAAATGCTGTTGATAAAAATGACAATAATATTATTTATATACAGGTGGACGTATTTAGAGATGATAAAATAGTTTTAACAGAGAAGTTCAGTTTTGTAGAAAAGTCAGTAGAAGCTGTTAATGATTACTTCAAAAAAACAAAGCCTTAAAAGTTGTATTTTCAATATTCGCCAAGGAGTTTGTTAAGGGCAACTAAATTTTACAAGTTTAAGATACACATTAATAAATAAGTTAGCAATTTTACACGCTATACGCTAAAAACATTTTATATTATTAAAAAATTGGGAATATAGATTAGCTGTTAGAATAAAATCTAACAGCTAGTTTTTTATTAAATAACATATTCAAGAATAAACATCCAATTTAAAAATAATCCTAGAGATAATAATCCAATAAATTCTATGTTGTAACAAAAATAATGAATAGCAATATATAAGACAATTTGTAAGCAAAATAATGGGCAAAATCTGCTCATTTTATTTTATTTTTCCAAAAACTTCAATGTAAATGCTGTTGCGGATTCAATTCCAACTGGAATACAGTTTTCGTCTATCACTAGGTGTGGATTGTGAAGTGTAGTTTTTCCTTGGTTCATTTCGGATTCCATTCCTAGCCACATAAAGAATGTAGGGATTTTCTTTCCAAATGCGGAAAAATCTTCTCCTCCAGATGCTGGAAATTCTGGAATAGTTATATTTTCTCTTCCCAATTGCTCGCTTAATGCTTCCATAGCTATTTCAAAAAGCCCTGGGTCATTTTGAGTTATGGAATATCCTCTAACTAATTCCACATCTGCAGTACATCCTAAGGATTCTGCTTGAGCCTTTACTATTTTATTGATTCTATCTGGCATTTCTTCTGCCACTTTCATGTCGAAAACTCTTACAGTTCCTTCTAGAACTACTTTGTCACAAATGACATTGTATCTATCTCCGCCTTTAATAGTTCCGATTGTAACTACAAGGGGCGAAAATGGACTTATATTTCTAGATACTATAGTTTGTAATGCTGTTACTATATGGGACGCAGCTACGATAGCATCTGCTCCTGCTTCAGGCTGAGATGCGTGGGAAGCTTTTCCATTTACCGTTACGAAAATTCTATCTGATTGTGCCATCATGGGGCCATTTCTAAAAGAGACGTTTCCTACAGGGGAATTCCATACGTGCATTGCAAATGCTGCGTCTACTTTTGGATCGTCCAGGACTCCGTCGTCTATCATGCCTTGAGCTCCGCCTTCTGGTGCCGCTTCTTCTGCAGGTTGGAATACAAATAAGACATTTCCTGCAAATTCATCTCGTATTTCGCTTAAAACCTTTGCCGTACCCAATAGAATAGAAGTATGTACGTCATGGCCACAAGCATGCATAAGTCCTTCTTTCTTAGAAGCAAATGGCAATCCCGACTGTTCCGTCATAGGCAGACAATCTATATCAGCTCTAAGTAGGAGGGTTTTACCTTCGCCTTTACCGCCTTTTAAAATACCTACTACTCCGTTGCCACCTACGCCAGTTCTAATCTCATCCAGATTTAGTTTTTCTAACTCTCTAACTATTCTTTTAGCAGTCTCCACTTCTTCGTGTCCAATTTCTGGATTCATATGAATTTCTCTACGAAATTCTACAATTTCTTCAAAAATATCTTGGGCTTTGTTTTTTATCAAATCCTTCATAATTGCCATCCTCCTACATTATTTTATAATTTAATTATATATGATATAAAGCAAAATGTATATAAATTTTAACTAGTATTAAGGTAAATAATATTAAATGAAAGACTATTAAATTTAATTAGTGTTATTTTATAATTCCAATATAAGTATTGAAGAGATTACATTGTGTAAGATATTTCTATTTTATATAAAACTTGTGTCTACGAAGGGATTGTATCCTAAGAGATTGAACATATGAAGGAATATTAACAATATTTTATTTATTTATCTTGGTTTTTGGTTATAATAGTAATGTGATTAGAATATGATAGCGAGGAGGAGGACAAATGAATAAAAGAATAATTAGTTTTGCATTGGCAATTATTATTCTTGTAGGATCCTCGGGCTTCGCATTTGCGATGACGTCTGAGGACATGAAAGTACAGTACTTGATAGATAATAAAATAATAGAAGGCAGAACCACTGATGAAGAAGGTGTAGTGGATTATGCATTGGACAAGACCCTAACTAGGGCTGAAGTGACTAAACTCATCGTATATATACTTAATTTGCAAGAGTTGGCAGAATCTATAAAAGGTTCTATATTGGCATTTTCTGATGTGGATAATAATCATTGGGCCAATGGATATATAAGCGTGGCTACTACAAAAAATGAAAATATTGCATATGGACGCAGGATTATTCTAGGATATCCAGATGGGAAATTCTTACCTGAAAAGGACATAAACTATAATGAAATGGCAGCTATGCTCGTTCGAATTGTAAAATTGGACTTGACCGAACTGATGGAGATGGAATCCATTTGGGCTACGTCTTATCTAAATTGGGCAAAAGAGCTGGGACTTTTGAAAGGTATAAATATAGAAAATTCCAACAAACCTATTAATAGAAAAGACGCCTTCATAATGGTTTATAATGCGTTGGAAATCAGAAACGAAACGAACAAAAACAATCCAGACTTCCAAGAAGTTATGGGAATAGTTTCTAAGTTTCAAGGTGGGATAATTGAGCTTAATCAAGACAAAGACAAGCAATATAAATTTACACAAAATACTCGCACAACTGATGGAACGACGTATGGAGATTTACGGGAAAATATAGTAACTCCAGGATCATTGGTGAGATTGATTGCAGATGAAAATAAAAACGTAAACTATATTATAGAATTGGGAAATCCTAAAGATTTAGCTATTCCCGGAAGATGGTTTGACGTAGCAGAAAAAACCGTATCTTCTACCAAGGACATTAAAATTTTAAACAATTATACAGAAAGCAATACAGTAGTGGTAGGGGATATTGAAGCTGAAATCACAGTAGATACTAGAATATTTGCTGCAGATTTAGATAAAAATGCCTTACGAGAAGTTAAGGCTCTCGCTGAGATTTTCGATATTTATGCGAAAAGAAGAAAGCCTATAAAAGACGTATATATGGGATATGATGAATACTTCGGCACTCACAGAGAAGCCAAAGTCATAGTCTTTGGAGATATAGAAAAATTCCAAGGGAAAGAAGAGATGCGAAGAATAGTAACTCCAGTAAATTCTAAGTTCCAATTTTCTGCCCAATCTATGATAGGAGGACTTACGAAAGTATTTACCCTAGAAGATGTAGGTCATTTCCCCACAGAATATAAATTTGGATACAATGACGTAGTCTTGATGTATTTTGACGATTACGAAAATTCTAGAGTAAAATTAAATCCACAAGTTTTGATAGACTATAGCGAAGATGACGTCTACGAAATTGCGAAAATAGATCACAATATGATAGTCATCAGAGACAAGGACGGATACGAATTTCCATTTGATATGACTACTTCTGCAAAATTCTTAACCGATGAAGTTGTGGAAGGAGCCCATGTGCAAATTCTCTGGACGCCACCCCAGTTTATTATTGACATAATCGGCAAGGATAATATTACCGATATGAAAAATATCGACATCGAAGAGATTTTAAAAGGTATCGATGTTAAAGAAGCTATAGAAATTATAAAAGAAATCAACTCAATTTCGGATTTCAACTTTTTGGTAATGGCCATTAGCGTAGTAGAGGATGACTTGCGAGGAAATCTACCCATAGGAATCAGAACGGGAACAGAAACTGGCTATATCGACTCTATCGCTGGGGATAGTGTCACGGTCGTGGATAAAATCGATGGAGTTAAAAGAAATCACAGGTCCTATAATGTTGCAGCTACGGATATTAAAATGGCCAAGATAGCAAATCTTTTGGACTTTGAAGTAGTTTTTGATATTGCTTACAAATATGGAAGAACAGAATATATTTACAATATCCAATATTATTTCGATCACTCCAGATTATACGGATCTCCAATGGATAACTGGATTTTCCAAACTCTATACACATCCTTGAAGATGGAATGGAATAAGCAAAAACTAGAAGAATCCTACGGAATGTTTAATTACATCATGGAATCCGACAACAAATATCCCATACTGTTTCTAAGCGATGAAATAGTTTTAATAGCAGTAGAAAGCTATAACAGCGCCAACGACATGTACGGAGGACCAGGAAGATTAAGTATTCCGCCGGGGTATTTTGAAAACTGGAATAAATAAAAAGCAAAAAACTCTGAAATTCAGATTACAGAATTTCAGAGTTTTTATAATTGTCATTATTATTACATAGAAGGAATCTATCTATTATCTTTCATATATTATCCATCTATTCTATTCAGTCTTTTATGTTATAATAGATAGACAAAATCACAAGGGGACAATAGATGATTAAAGTACAAGATGTTTATTTTAAATACAATACTGAAGAAGAAAATGATGATTATGCGCTGAAAGGCGTCAACTTGGAAGTGTCAGATGGAGAGTTTGTGGCTATCATTGGACATAATGGCTCTGGCAAATCCACTTTGGCGAAACTTTTAAATGGTTTATACATTCCTACTTCAGGGGATATATACATTAAAGATATGAACACAAAAGACGAAGATAAAATCTGGGATATTAGAAGAACCGCTGGAATGGTTTTTCAAAACCCAGATAACCAAATGGTCACTACTATAGTGGAAGAAGAAGTGGCCTTTGGGCCAGAAAATATAGGGATTCCAAGAGAAGAGATAAGAAAGCGAGTAGATAACTCCTTGAAAATAGTGGGGATGAGTGAATTCTTATATCATGCACCCCATCTTTTAAGTGGTGGACAAAAGCAAAGAATCGCCATAGCTGGAATACTTGCTATGAATCCCAGCTGCATTATTCTAGACGAGCCTACAGCTATGCTAGATCCCATCGGCAGACGAGAAGTAGTGGAAACTATTTACAAACTCAATGAGGAAGAAAATAAGACGATACTTCTTATCACCCATAATATGGAAGAGACTGTTAATGCCGATAGAGTGGTGGTAATGAATGATGGAGAAGTTTATCTAGAAGGAACACCTAGAGAAGTTTTTTCCAAAGTAGAAGATTTAAAATCCATAGGCCTTGACGTTCCACAGGTTACAGAACTTGCATACGAGCTGAACAAGGACGGATTTTTAAAAGATTATAAAGTACTAAATATAGAGGAGTTAGTTGAAAAGATATGCTAATTCAATTAAAAGACGTAAGTTATATTTACTCCCCAGACACTCCCTTCGAAGTAAGAGCTCTAGATAATATCAATTTAGAAATCAACGAGGGAGAATTTGTTGCGATTATAGGTCATACAGGTTCTGGAAAATCCACACTGATTCAGCACTTTAACGGCCTAGTAGAGCCTACGGTTGGGGAAGTTATTGTAGAAGGAGAATCCTTAAAGGACTCCAAAGTTAACAAATCCAAAATTCGCCAAAAAGTTGGCCTGGTTTTTCAATATCCAGAACACCAACTATTCGAAGAGACAGTAGCAAAGGACGTGGCCTTTGGTCCTATTAATTTGGGATATTCTCCAGAGGAAATAGAAGTCATGGTGGAAGACGCCATGAATAGAGTGGGACTTCCCTACGAAGAATTTAAAGATGCATCTCCCATGGAATTATCGGGTGGAGAAAAAAGACGAGCAGCCATAGCAGGTGTTTTAGTTATGAATCCCAAGGTTCTTGTTTTAGACGAGCCTACGGCCGGACTGGATCCTAAGGGTCGTGACGACATTTTAGACGAGATCAAGAGCATCTACGAAAAATTGGGAATCACAGTTATTTTAGTTTCTCATAGCATGGACGACGTGGCGAGACTGGTGGATAGAATCATAGTTATGGAGGGTGGAAAAGTATTTATGGACGACACTCCTATAAATGTTTTTCGTCACGAAGAAGAACTAGTCAATATAGGTCTAGGCGTTCCCCAAATCACCACTTTTATGAAAGCAATAAAATCCAAAGGTATAGACGTAAATACTGATATTATCAATATTGAAGATGCAAAACTTGAAATAGAACGAGTATTAAGGGGGAGAGAAAATGCTTAAAGACATCACGGTAGGCCAATATTTCCCTACGGGTTCTGTAATTCACAAGACAGATCCTAGAATAAAAATTCTAATAATATTCATCTACATCGTATTTTTGTTTTTGATTCAAACCTTTATAGGCTATGGATTTATGGTACTATGGGTAATTGCAGTTACAAAGGCTTCCAAATTGCCAATAAAGATGATATTTAAAGGTCTTAAACCCTTGAGATGGATTATACTAATTACGTTTACTATAAATGTCCTATTTACACAAGGCACGCCACTATTTAGTTTAGGACCTATAAGTGCAAGTAAAGAAGGCTTCATTCTTGCTCTTAGAATGGCTGTTAGACTAGCTTTGTTAGTTTTAGGAACTAGTTTGTTAACTCTCACCACATCTCCTGTAACTTTGACAGATGGGATAGAAGGACTTTTAAATCCTCTTAAAAAGGTGGGTTTTCCTGTCCATGAGCTAGCTATGATGATTACCATAGCTTTGAGATTTATTCCTACGTTAATTGACGAGACGGATAAAATTCTAAAAGCCCAAATGGCTAGAGGAGCAGACTTCGAATCAGGAAATATTATTAATCGTGCAAAAAATATGGTTCCACTAATCGTGCCACTGCTACTGAGTTCCATAAATAGGGCAGATGAATTGAGTATAGCCATGGAAGCTAGATGTTATAACGGGGATAAAGGTAGAACAAAACTAAATCCTTTGGAACTAAAACCCAATGACTTTTTAATATTGGGAATTTCCTTGGCATATTTTGTTGCAATTATATTATTTGAAAGATATATATGGCTAATATAGCATTAATTGTACAGTATAAGGGAAAGCACTACTGTGGATTCCAAAGACAACCTGATGTTTTATCAATACAAGAAGTTCTAGAAGAAGCCCTTATTAAAACCTTTAAAGAAAAGATTTCTGTTGTCGCATCGGGAAGAACAGATGCAGGAGTCCACGCCCTTGGGCAAGTGATAAATTTTCACGTAGAAACTACAGTGGATATAGGAAATATGCCGAAAGTTATAAACTATCACCTACCCAGGGATATAAGCATCGTGGATGCGAAATTCGTAGGAGAAAATTTCAGCGCTCGTTTTGATGCAAAGAGCAAAATTTACAAATACGTAATTTACAATCACAAAAATCGCTCTGCAATCTACGAAGATTTTTCTTTTAATTTTCCACATAAATTGGATATAGAATTAATGAAACAAGGTGTTGTGGGTATAATAGGAACCCATGACTTTACATCTTTTATGGGACGGGATTCGGTCGTAAAAGATGGAATTCGCACGATTTATTCCATAGACATTGAAAGATGTGGAGATTTTGTAGAGATTACGTTTCACGGTAAGTCATTTCTTAGAAATATGATTCGAATAATCGCAGGAAGTTTATGTGATATCGGTCGCGGTAAATTGCCGGTGGATTTTTTGGAAAGTTCACTTATTCAAAAGGATAGAAGTAAAGCAGGATTTACAGCTCCTGCCCAAGGATTATTTTTAATAGAAGTTAAATATTAGGGAGTATTATGAGTAATTTTTTAGAAGCATTTTTATTGGTTTTTGTAGCGGAGATGGGAGATAAATCCCAGCTACTTTCCCTTGCATTTGCAACGAAATTTAAACTTTCCACAGTAATAATAGGGATAGC
>JAAZCH010000257.1 GCA_012513395.1 Tissierellia bacterium | reverse complement strand
TGCCAATCCTATCATATAGTGAACTGGTTCTAAATCCCATCCCATGCATGCTATGGCAGTGGCGTAAATGGAGTGAGTGTGGACTACGGAGTTTATATCTTCTCTGTGTTTGTAAAATTCCAAATGCATTCCCGTTTCGCTGGAAGCTTTTCTAAATCCATCTACAATTTCTCCATTTATATCCATCACCAAAATATCTTCTAGTTCAATTTCAAAATAATCCATTCCGCTGGGAGTTATTGCTATTAAACCTTTTTCTCTATTGAAAAGACTTAAATTTCCTCCTGAGCCTGTAGTTAGTCCCCTTGTGATTAGCATCTTTCCGTATTCTTGTATCAGTTCTCGTTCTTTTAGTAAAAGCATGCCTTCACCTATATCGTCAAGGAATAAAATCCTTCGGTTTCACTTTCAAAATATTTTTCTAAATCGTAGGGCGTAAAAATTCCCTTGTCAGTTACGACACCACTTACTAGATGGGGTGGAGTTATATCGAAGGATGGATAATAACCTTTCACGCCTTCCAAAGTGTTTTTAATTCCCCTAGCTTCCAAGACCAATTCTGGGTCTCTGTATTCTATGGTGACTGTGTCGATGGTATCGTGTACTCTGTCTGGAACTCCCGTCACAAAATAAGGAATACCGTGATATTTCGAAGCGATGGCGATTTGATAAGTGCCCACCTTGTTCACCACATATCCGTCCATACAAATGGCATCGGCAGCAGATGTAAACAAGTCGATTTTGTTTGTGCTCATTACAAAGGCTGGCATATTGTCGGTGATGACCGTGGTGTCAAATCCTTGTCCTTGGGCTACGCTGGCAGTGAGTCTCGCTCCTTGGAAGTATGGTCTAGTTTCTGGAACGAATAATTTGATATCTTTTTCCTGTCTTTTAGCTGCTCTAAGCATCATGCCTACGATGGTCTCTCCAAAGCACTGGGTCATAATAGTTCCCTTTTTGGGAAACAATGACGCAAGATTTTCTCCTACTATTTCCATGGTGGAATATCTTCTATTAAGTGAATCTATGGTACTTTGAAACATAGCCTTTGCGATATCCTTTCCCTCGTCCATGGCTTTATGAGCATAGCGAAGGGCACCACTTGTAACTAGTTCCATGCGTTTTGCTGTAGTAGGTCTGGCATTGGAAAGAGTGTGGGCAGCTTTTTCTAAATATTTTCTTTGGTCAGCTTCATTCATATTTCTACATTCATATCCCGCTAGTGCCATTCCCATTCCTGCTGCGGTGTAAGGTCCTGCACTTTGGGTCACCATATCTGCTATGGCCTGGGCAACTTCTTCGTGGGTGTTGCATTCTACGAATTTTACTTCTGTGGGATAAATTCTTCTATCTAGTATTCTCACCTTTCCATCTTCATACCAAGCTACATTTTCGTATTGAAGCATAAAAGCCAAGTCTTGATCGTGTCTTTCCAATTAATTTCCTCCTCCTTAAATTTCTGAAAGTATTCTATCCTTACTCTTGTTAGACTCGTAGATTACTTTTTCTTCGTCTATCTTCGTAAGTTCTCCGTCCTTGTATATGATTTCTCCATCGACTACACTTAAACAAATATCCGATGCTTGTGCCGAGTAAATTACATTGGCTAAGTAATCGAATACTGGTTGAAGATGAGCTTTGTTCATATCTATCACGATAAAGTCTGCTTGATTTCCAACTTTTAATGCTCCTGAGTTTTCTCTTCCTTGGGATTTCGCGCCGTTTATGGTTGCCATTTTTAAAATTTCTCTAGATGACATAAACTCTGGGTCGCCATAAAATCCCTTATTTACCATAGTAGCAAGATGGATTTCTTCCATGTAATTTAAATTGTTGTTGGAAGATGCGCCGTCTGTTCCTAGACACAAATTGATTTCCATATCCAGCATTTTTTTCGTCGGTGCAAATCCACTTCCTAGTTTCATATTACTGGAGATACAGTGAACTGGACTGACATCTCTTGCCTTTATTATTTCCAAATCTTCGTCTTCTATATAGACGCAGTGAGCGGCTATTACTTTATTGTCTAGCAGTCCGCATTTTTCAAAGTACTGAATCGGAGTCATTCCATGTTTAATTTTACATTCTAGATGTTCCTTCTTCGTCTCGGATACGTGGGTGTGAACTATCAAATTGTTTTCTTTGGCGTACTGAGCCACTTCTTTTACAAATTCTTCGGTGGAAGTGTATTCTGCATGAAGTCCCATATCCACCTTTATTTTGCCATTTTTATTGTTGTAACGCTTCGCCATTTTGTCCGTATCTAGATAGTCCGCAATTTCTTTAAAAGAAAATCCTTCCTTTGGGGATGAGCCGTGGGAAATGTTCACCTTTAGTCCAGATTCTTCAACTGCCTGTATCATATTTTCAATATAAAAATACATATCTGTAAAGGAGACGACGCCACTTTTTATCATCTCTATAGATCCTAAAAGTGTAGCCCAATAGCAATCCTCTCCTGTCAATTTCGCCTCAAAGGGAAATACTTTTTCAAAAAGCCATCTGTGGAGGGGAAGTCCTTCTCCGTATCCCCGAAGTAATGTCATAGGTACGTGACAGTGGGTGTTGTAAAATCCAGGAAGCATTAATTTATTTTTTCCATTGTAAATCTCACCAGAATAATTTTCAGGCTCTGCCTTTCCCATGTAAATTATTTTATCTCCCTCAATTTGTAAAAAACCATCTTCAATGATATCAAAGTTTTCATCTACAATACTAATATTTTTAAATAACAAACAATCACCCCATTTATTAAATTCTATGTAAAATTTCTCTTATTAACTTTTTAAATTTTTCAGCAGAAAAACTTGCTGTCTCGTCTACTTCTTCCACAGTGATAGGCTGATCCAAAACTCCAGCCGCCATATTAGTCATCAAGGATAGGCCCAGGACTTTCATTCCAGCGTGAGCTGCCGTAATTATTTCTGTAACCGTGGACATCCCCACTGCATCGCCACCTAAAATTCTAGCTGCTCTTATTTCTGCAGGAGTCTCGAATTGAGGACCAGGAAAGTAAAAATACACACCCTCTTTTAATTCCTCCCCAATAGCTTCTCCACTTTCCCTAGCTATGGAAATCAAATCTTTACAATACACATCAGTCATATTAATAAATCTAGGCCCAAACTCTTCCACGTTTTTTCCACGAAGAGGACTGGCACCCATGAGTTTTATGTGGTCTTTGATAATCATAATGTCACCAGGTTTGAACTCTTCATTTACAGCTCCTGCGGCATTTGTTAGGATAACCTTTTCAATCCCCAAAAGTTTGAAAACTCTAATGGGTATTACCAACTGCTCAAAGTCATATCCTTCGTAATAGTGAAATCTTCCAGACATACAAACCACATTCTTCCCGTGAAGCTTCCCGATTATCAACTTGCCAGCGTGGGACTCCACAGTGGATATCAAAAAATTAGGAATGTCTTTGTAGTCGATGACTATCCTATCTTCAATCTCATCAGCCAATGAGCCAAGGCATGACCCTAAAATTATTGCAACATCTAAATCATAAGGAACACGTGATTTTATGTAATCGGAACTAGCCTTTATATGTTCATAATCATAAATATTTTTCATCTAATCCTCCTAACATATAATTAAACTTTCTTATATATTATAGTATGTAATAGATAAAAATAATAGTAATCAAAATAATAAATCCCTTGTTAGACATTTGAAAATGTATAACAAGAGATTTTATTATTTTTAATGAAAAACATTTCTTGTCTGCAAACACGGGACGTATCTCTATTGTTTTGCTTTAACAAAGATTCAACTTCATTTCCATTTTATAACTCTTAGAAAGTCCATAACTTTTGGAATTCGTCCCCTACATTGTCGTTTTGTATTCGTCTAACTTAGCCGCAGGCAAAACTTTTCACTCTTAACT
>JAAZCH010000256.1 GCA_012513395.1 Tissierellia bacterium | reverse complement strand
GAAGTGCTACTATTTCCGGAGATACTGGCTCTATTTCTCCGGAAAAGGTGGCTCTCAAATATCGGAATTAGTGGCTCCCTTTCATCGGAAAAGGTGGCTCTGAATTATCGGTAAGCATGCACTGTCTCATCGGAATATCCAAATATTTAGCAAGGAAGTAGGGAAAGAACCAAAGATTAAGATCTTTGATATAAATAAAGAGAGTGGAAATATATATGAACTTTCTGGGGATTTAAAACAGTATGAGGCTATGCGGGTTTCTGAAAATCCTAGGAAAGATGAGAATGTTTTGAGAATTGATAGAAATGGAATTGTAAGAGAATTAAAAGAAGGAGAGGAAGATACAGGCTTTACAGAATTGGATATTATTCGATATCAAATGGAAATAGCCATAGAATCCCACTTAGATCAACAATTTAAGCTCTTAGATGCAGGAAAAAAGATAAAAGCTCTATCACTTTTCTTTATAGATGAAGTTGCCAAGGTTCGTGGGGAAGATGGAGGAGATGGGGAATACTTTAAATTATTTGATGAAGTCTATAAAAAAGTAATAAATAGGACTGAGTATAAAAATAAGTTTGAAGAGTATGATGAATATTTTAAGAGTTATAAAGATACCAAGTCTGTCAGACAAGGATATTTTGCTGTAGATAGAAATCAGAAAGTGGCTAAGATAGATGAATCTAGACTTGAAAAGGAAAATTGGAGAAAGGCAGAAAGAGAAGCTATAGCCAATGGTATTGAGCTTATCTTAGAAAAAAAGGAAGAGTTATTGTCTTTTGATACTCCATTAGCTTTTATATTTTCTCACTCAGCCTTGAGGGAAGGTTGGGACAACCCTAATATATTTACTCTTTGTACTCTCAAAAAGACTGATAATGAAATAGCTAAAAAACAAGAAATCGGCAGAGGACTTAGGCTTCCAGTAGATATATATGGTAAAAGACATAAGGATATAGATTACAATGTTTTAACTGTAGTAGCAAATAGTTCCTATGATGAATTTAGCAAATCACTACAAAAATCCTTTAATGAAGATACTGGCTTTGATAAAGAAGAAATTGATACAAATGTTATCTATAAAATATTTAATGAAGCTGGGCTAGTTCGTGAAACTATAGATTCTCAATTAGTAACTGAATTTATAAAAGAATTAAAGGTTCAGGGAATAATAGATAAAAATAATAAACTGAAAAAAGATATAGGTGAGGAATTAAAAAATCTAGAATTTACTAATGAAATTTTGAAAGCCCATACTATTAAATTAAAGGAAAAAATTGTAGAGATAATGGAGGAAAAAGGTTCTAAGAGAATTATTATAGAAAATGGGGATGAAGCAGGAGTAAAGAACACTTGGAACTCTTTTGTAAATGAAGAAGGATTTAAGGATATAATTTTTAATCTAAAAAATAGACTTGAACTTAAAACTTACTACAAGGTTCAGATTGATGATGAAGAGTTTATAATGGAAGCTATAAAACAAATAAATGAGGAATTTAAACATAGGGAACTGGATGAGCAGTATTTAACCATTGAAGAAGCTTTAGAAGAAAGAGATAGGATACAAGGTTTTTCTATGGACAGATTAAGACCTGAAGAGCGTTTAATCGAAGCTGAGGAAATGAGAATAGAAAGAAGTAAATTTGAAGTAATAGACTATATTATGGAAGGGACAGATCTACCAAGGAAGGCTTTGGGGGCTGTTTATGAAGGAGTAGAGAAAAAACATCTATTCAATAGTCAAGAAAATTTAGATCTAGCTTTAAAAGCTGTGGATACTGCCTTAACTACCCATATAAGTAAAAGACCTATAGAGTATGATTTAATAAAAGGATATAGGCTGGATGGTGATACTATATTTGAAATGGATACTATTATCAATACTGAAATAGGGGAAGTAAAAAGATATATGTACCCTTTAAATCCAGTAGAAGACTCTACTAAAAAGGGAATGAATAAGTATTATAAATTTGATAGTAAAGGCGAATTGGAATTTGCCCAAGATTTAGACAAAGATCCT
>JAAZCH010000255.1 GCA_012513395.1 Tissierellia bacterium | reverse complement strand
TGCTGGGCAACTTCTTTTGCAATCGCCACAACTTATACATTTATTTCTATCAAATATAATATTTGCTTTTAATAAATCCAGTAAAATTTCTTCTAAAAATTTTGGGATTGAAGTTGGTAAAAATGTAACTTGAGTTCCCTTTGGTTCTTTGAACTTCATAGGCTCTACTCTATTGCCTATTAAATCAATTTCACCAAATAATTTTCTCTCCCTAGCGTATTTTACAGTATAAATATCTTCTTCTTCATAGCCCATAAAATCGATTGCCACTTTGTCCATGGCATGGGGATTTTTACCTCCGAGAACGATTCCTGAATTTATGGGGTCGCCACTCGATGGTCCGTCTCCTTCCATCCCCACTATCCCATCCATTAAATTGAAATCTGGTTTTATACACTCAACCAGGTCTACAAGATGATGGGCGAAATTATCCGCTCTTTGTAATCTCATGTGGTAATTCGCCTTGGTAAGTCCCACTATTGCGCCAAACATATTTTTTACAGCACCAGTATATCTCATCATGGTATGGGTTTTCAGTTTTGGAAGATTTATTATTAAATCTGCATCTAGGAGGGCTTTGAAAGTTTCGAACTCTTTTAGCTTTAAAGAATTATTGCATCTTATGTTTATCACTTCTGTGTTGTAGTTCAATTCCACGTCAATATTTTCTAATTCTTTGATTAAACCACATTCTTTGTAAATATTTTTTAGAGAAAATATCGTAAATGGTCCTGCAGGGCTATCTCCTACTATTACCTTTAAACCATATTTTAATAAAATTTCCGAAACTGCCCTAACAAAAATAGGATGTGTCGTAACAGCCTTGTCTGGATGAGATCCTCTTAATAAGTTCACTTTCAGAAAAACAGTTTTGCCAGGTGATAATTCTTGGATAAATCCACTTTTTTGAAAAATCTTTTCTACTATTCTCTTTATTTCTTCTAAATTATATTTATCTTGTTTATATATATAAATTTTATCCATATATTACTTCCTCTATTCTTGTTTCATTATATTACATTTACACCTCAAAGTTTATATAAAACTGTTAAATATAAAAATAATTTACTCAAATGATGAAAAACTTCGAGATATTTATATTATTTTTCATTAAAAACAAATTAGTATTACATTACGAATGAAATTATTCAAAATAATTATTGACAAATGTAATTCGACCGGTTAGAATATGATTTATATTACAAATGCTTTGAAAGAAAGAAAAATGTGAATCTTTATTCTAGAGAGTCGGAAAAGGTGGAAGCCGGCGTAAAGTGAAATATTTTATTCCCTCTTGAGCAGAATAGTTGAAACTAAGTAGACTATTTCCGGAAATCTCCGTTACCAAAGATGAAGAGTTGCTAGACTCTGATAGAGGTAATCTTTGATTATAAAAATAGGTGGTACCGCGAATATCCTTCGTCCTATTACAGGGCGGAGGTTTTTTTATTCTCAAGATTAGCATTTCTAGCGAAAAAACATTTTCGGAGGAAAGAAATGAAAAAGATTTTAGTATTATTGTTAGGTTTAGTATTATTAGCAGG
>JAAZCH010000254.1 GCA_012513395.1 Tissierellia bacterium | reverse complement strand
CTTCTATAGACAATTGTAACATTGGAACCATATCTTTTTGCTGTTCTAGCAGAATCCATAGCTACATTTCCCCCACCTACGACTACAACATTTTTTCCGATTCTTATAGGAGTGTCCGATTCTTTAAGATGAGCCTTCATGAGATTGTTTCTAGTTAGGTATTCGTTGGCACAATACACTCCATTTAAATTTTCTCCTGGAATATTCATAAATAAAGGAGTTCCCGCACCCGAGCCTAAAAATATTGCATCATATCCTTTCCTTTTCAATTCCTCTAAGGTAATAGTTCTTCCCACGACCACATTGGTTTTTATCTCTACTCCCAATTTCTTTAAATTGTCTATTTCTCTTTTTACAATTTTATCCTTAGGCAATCGAAACTCTGGAATCCCATACTCCAAAACTCCTCCCGGTCTATGTAGCGCTTCAAACATCGACACTTGGTAACCAAGCTTTGCAAGTTCTCCTGCACAGGTTATTCCCGCAGGACCAGAACCAACTACTGCGACTTTATGGCCATTTTTTTTCCATTTTAGAAAACTCTATTTTATTTTCAAGACCATAATCTGCAGCAAATCTTTCTAACTTTCCAATTGCAATAGGATCTCCCTTTTTACCAAGAATACAAGTCATCTCACATTGCTCTTCTTGAGGACAAACCCTGCCACAAACGGCGGGAAGAGAGGTATATTTAGATAAAGTAATCGAAGCTTTTTCGAAATCTCCATCCCCAATATTTTTAATGAATTCTGGAATGTTAATTCTTACTGGACACATCGTTAGACAAGAGGGATTTTTACACTGGATGCAACGTTTCGCTTCTGTTATAGCTTCCTCTGGTGTATATCCCAAACAAACTTCCTCAAAATTCTTAATTCTTTCTTCGGGTTTTTGATAAGCTATTTCTACTCGTTTAAATCTGTCCATCTTTCATTCCCTTCGTCAATTCGCAATATTCATGGTCTTTTGAACTTCTAAACGCCTGTACTGCCTTTGTCTAAGTAAAGTTTCGTCAAAATCGATTAAATGTGCATCAAATTCAGGACCATCCACACAAGCAAATTTGGTTTCGCAGCCAACTGTCAGCCTACAAGCTCCACACATCCCCGTTCCGTCTACCATAATAGGATTTAAAGAAACAACACTTGGAATATCTAATTCCATTGTCTTTAAAGCTGTAAATTTCATCATTATAAGAGGACCAACTATAATGCAAAAATCATATTTCTTATTTTTGACTTTTACTAGATGATCTAATAAGTCTACAGCAAAACCATGAAATCCATAGAGCCATCATCTGTAGAAATAAAAACCTCATCAGCATAAGTTTTCATTTTATCTTCTAAAAGAACAAATTCTTTACTCCTAGCTCCAATAATAGCATCAAAACTTATAAAGTTTTCTTTAAGCCATTTCCCTTGGGGTATTAAAGTAGCTGCCCCAGTTCCACCACCAACTAATAAAACTTTTTTTTCTTTTAGTTCTTCAATATTTTCATCTAATAACTTAGAAGGTAGACCTAAAGGACCGGCAAAATCTTTAATATAGTCTCCCTTGTTAAGTTTCCCTAACTTCCTTGTAGAAGCACCTATTTCCTCAATCACCAGTAAAACAGTCCCCTTTTCAGGATCTGTATCACATATTGTTAAAGGAACCCTCTCCCCTTTTTCATCAACTATAAGGATAGTAAATTGTCCAGGAAGAGCAGACTTGGCAATATTTGGAGCCTCAATTTCAACAGAAAAAATCTTATTTGCTAAATTTTTTTTATCTATAATTTTATACAATCTTATCCCCTCAAATATAATAATCTTATATATTATACTATAAAATAACATAAAATTCCCCGAATCAATATATTGATTCGGGGAATTTTAATCTTACTTAATTTTTACTTATTAGTACCATCCTCTAAGTTTCATAACTTCTGCAACTTTTTTTACTGAATATACATAAGCCGCTTCTCTCATTGATATATTGTATTCTTCTTTTACTGACCAGATGTTATTAAATGCTTCTACCATTGCTATTTCTTGTTTTTCT
>JAAZCH010000253.1 GCA_012513395.1 Tissierellia bacterium | reverse complement strand
TTGATGCATTATGTGTGGGATGTAAATAATATTCTGTATTAAAGTAATTTGTTACTGGGGCTGAAGCATTATATATTATTTCTGTTTCAGCATTATTTGCATATATATTTAAGATTGGTTCTCTTTCTAATGATTTTACTATGATATCAGATTGAGTATTATTATAATCAAAATAATAACCGCTGGTATCATTATCTCCACCTATTCTTGTGTCTAAGTTATATGTATCATAACTTGTTAAGTTATTATAATTTGATACATTAAATACTGTGCCATCTATTATTTGAACAGATGAACCTGAACCAGTTTTTGTTACTCCTGAAGAAGAAGCTGTTATATATTGATTGTCATATGGTTTATTTGTTCTTCCGATTGTTCTTCCTGAAAGATTGTTATAACGTTCTAAAACACTTCCAGCTTCCATAATACCATGTACTATACCACTTGAATCAAGTCCAACTAATCCTCCAACATAAGGGCGACCTGAAATGTTTGCGTTTACTAAAACGTTTTTAATTGTTGCTTGGTTTGAATTGTAATTTTCACCAACAATTCCACCAGCTCCAGGGTTAGAATTATAATGGGTTATTAAAGAATTAATATTACCTTGTAAATTTATTTCGTTTATTTTTCCTTGATTATAACCAGCTATCCCTCCTGAATAAAATTCACTATTTTGATTTAAATTAGTTATATTTATTGCATTTATTGTTCCAAGATTATAACCAAATATTCCTCCATATTTAATAGATTTATTAACGATGTTTTTAAGAAAATATGCATCACCATTAAATGTTCCATTAAATGGATTTTGTTCACTTCCTAATGCATAAAAATTTTTATCATTAAAATCTATATCTGCAGTTAATTTAAAATGATAACCTGCATTAGGTCTTAATGTTGCTATTTTCCAATCATCATAATTATTAATTAAATATGGGTTAGATTCTGTTCCTCCACCTGATAAATTAAAATTCATAGGATATTCTTGTACTGACCTCAT
The DNA here is from genome assembly GCA_012513395.1 of Tissierellia bacterium. The sequence continues at coordinate 1,977 of JAAZCH010000253.1, read as the reverse complement.
TACTATTTGATTATTATTATCATAATCAAAATAATAACCGCTAGAATCGTTATCTCCCCCAACCCATGTATCTAGAACTGATTCATAAGTATTGATATTATCTTCTAAAGAAGCTGTATATTTAGAATTGAATGAAAAAGAATAACCTGTTACTGCTGAAGAAACATATGTTTTGCTGCCTGTATTTGTAGTTCCACCACCAATTAATCCATTATAATAAGTACCACCTGTAAAAACTCCTTGAGTATAAAGTGCTTTTATTCCACTATTGTTTGAATAACCTGCAATTGCACCTGTGTAATATTGAGTCCCTCTTATATTGCCTTTCATAATAACATTAATAATATTGCCATAGTTGCTATAACCAGACACTCCTCCAATATAAGTGTAATATATTCCACTATTATTTTTAGGTACAATACCAGTTACATTACAATTTATTATTGCATCAAAAATGTTTCCACTATTATTATAACCTGTTAAACTCCCTACATATTGTAAACCGGTTACATTAGAACTATTGATATTTAATCCTTTTATTGTTCCGTTATTATATCCAATAATCCCTGAATAATAATAACCATCAACGTTAATATTAGATAAGGTTTTTGTGTTGCCCTCTAAAACACCATTAAATGGAATATAGTAACTACCTAATTGATAAAATTTATTTGTAGTAAAATCAATATCGTTTGTTAATTTAAAAACATAACCGGAATTAGGTCTTAATGTTGCTATTTTCCAATCAGTAGCGTTATTAATTAAATATGGTGATTCTGTTGTTCCATTACCAGAAAGAATGAAATCCATTGGATTATCTGAAACTTTTCTTAGTACCATTGTGCCAGAAGAGTTGTAATCAAAATAATAACCATCTGAATTATTATCTCCACCAATCCATGTATCTAATCCATATTCATAAAAATTTATATCATTAGGAATAGATTCAACATCTATGTTTAAAAAATTTTCAGAAAGGCCATTTGAAGGACCGATAGAGCCTCCTGATAACCAAGTTATGTTTTCGGGCAATTCACTTTCAAGTGCTAAAACACCATCTATTACACCTACGTTGTTGCCTGAAACTATCCCTATTACTTCTGGATTATCACTTTGAGCTTCCAAAAGATCGCTATTTATTTTTCCTTGAACAATAGAATCAGTTATTTTACCATGATTGATTCCAGATATTATTCCAACTAAACCAATTCCCGTCATATCTGCATTAAGAATTGTTATACCTTTTACTATGCTATGTGTACCTAATTGACCAAACAATCCAACCCTTGATTCTGTAGGACGTTTTATATAAAGATTTGAAATAGTCTTTAAATTGCCATCTAATGTTCCTTGAAAACTATTTATTGAAGTTCCAATTGGTCTAAACCCTTTTCCAGTTGTCATTTCTTGAAACAAAGTTTCAATTACTCCATCATTATTAATATCTCCAAAATAAATTGAATCATCAGCATAATAATTATTAGAGTTACTTATATCAATATTATTAACCATTAACAAAGTTTTATTTTCAAATGTTCTACTTTCTTGATTAACAAGTTTAGAAATACCTACTAAATCATCTACACTCGTTACATAACAAGTATCATGATTATTATAAGCTTCTAGAATAGCCTCTAAAGTAAATCCTTCATTTAATTCTTCCCAACCACAAAATTTACCAGTTATTTCTACACTTGGAGTATATTGATCACTAGGACATGATTCTTGATTATTTAAATCAACTACAATCATATCTCGATATGTCCCACAAGCTTTTAGTCCGTCCCATTGTCCTTTACCTATTAACAGTGATAAAAGAACAGCGTTTGTTTCATTTTCTTTTGTCATTTCAACATAAGAATAATTAGTATTTTTAACACCTAATTTTTCTTTAATATTGGAAGCTGTAATTTCTGACAAATCTATTCTATTTTCATCAGCTCCTAAATTCACTGCTGAATTAACTAGCAGTTTAGC
>JAAZCH010000252.1 GCA_012513395.1 Tissierellia bacterium | reverse complement strand
GTTAGTGATACTAATTGTTTAAGAAAACGTTTTGAATAATAACTTTTCAAAATCTTCACAAATAAAAAATAGAGTAAGTACAAAAATTTATACTTACTCTATAAAGTCCAACTTTTTGGGGTCACTCTATTTTTGCTGAAGGCTTTTGTTTTATTTTTACCACCCGTACTGGCTCATATCTCCTTCGAATTCTGGTTTTTCTTCGAATATTATATCTTTGTACCAATATGGTAGTTCTACTTCTTTTTCTGTTAGTAATGTCTCTTGCCATTTTTCGTCTGTGAGTCTTTCTTCTGAGATGAATTCGTGGAAGGTGAATATTCCACCTCTACCTAAATAAAGTTCTCCATCTTGGGGATAGACTACGTAGATTTCTGCTGGTTTTCCTGTGGCCATGGATGAATATCCCATGGGAACGCCTACTGAATTTTCTACCACGCTCATAAGATCTACAACTACTGGCATTCTTCTATCTGTTACATTTTCTATTTCATACCAATAAGACATTTCTCCTTGGACGAATGCTACTGCTATGGATTCCATCCATCCGCCTATATAAAACAGTTCTTTATAATCATCTTCTGTAAATGCTTCGCCGTTTAATTCTTTTTTCGTTAACTCTATCAATTTGTCTACATTTTTTTGGAATCTATTTAGCTTAAGCTCATATTCTTCAGATAGCATTTCTCTATCTTTTAAATTTACTTTTGTGTATTCCAAAAGCCATGATAGCTTTTCATATAGCTCTAAATTCGGCTCTACATAACTTTTGGGCATCTCGTCTGGCGAGCCGCCGCCCATCTCTGCCATCAACTGTTTTCCATATAGTACCGTATCGTGTTTCAGTTCTGTATAGGAACCCAAGGCGCTGACTAGGTCTTTTGTTTTCCATGCTTCATTTTGCATAAACATTGGATAGCCTTCTTCGTATGTGTTGCTATAGGATTCCAGCATCCAAAGCCATCCGCGGTAGAGATTTTTCTGCCAGTTTTTATCTGAAAAGGAATTTACCAATGTAATATTATTTTCCGTACGTGCCTTATACATGCTCCAATGAGAATTGTATTCGTCTGCGTATAAAATTTCTTTTGCTTTTTCATTACCAAAGGCTGCCATAATATCTAGTCCTAAGTAAATTGGTCTTTTAGATGGAATAGGTCCTTCTTTTACATCTACGACATTTTGCATTAGCACATTGTCCATAACTGATCTTTGGGGAATGAATCTAAAGCTTTGGCCTAAAAATGGTGCGATTATAGGTCTTGGAAGTTCGCCTATCATCTTTACAACTGCGTCCAAACTCGTCTTGTCATCTAGATTTTCTAAATTTGGGACTTCTCCATAAATTGAGTAAAGCATCCTGCCATACTCTCTCAAGGATAAGTCGTCTGCTGTTTCTACTAAAAAGTCTATAGGGTCTACTAGTGCTGCCCAAAGTTTAAAAACTTCTGGGTCTTCATAGACACTGTGGGTGATGAGGAGTGATTGAAGTATTGCATCTTCGTCTACTCTGCCTTCTTTAAAGGGAAACATTCCGATTTGGCCGTAGTACATAGTGCTTAGGAAATATTTCTCTAGCTTCTCGTCTCTGGTGTAATGTCCTCTTACCGTCATTTGGGAATAGTCTACTTTGTTTCCATTTATAGGTGAAGTATTTTCTGATTTGCCTTCGATATTTTTCATCTCGACATCTACCATATTCATCGCTTCTTTTGGGATTTCATTTCCTATATCGATTCCCAAAAGCTTTCCTTCTACTGCGAAGAAGGCTACGTTTTTAAGTTGTAGTTCTTTGAGCCTTGGATTTTCTAATTGGTTATAGATTTCCAGATTTTTTTGTAATAATTTTTTTGTCATTTCCACTGATTTTGGATAGAGTTGATTCATTTCTATGTCTCGTAAAAATCCGTCATAAAATATGTGGAAAATGTGGGTCATAGAGTCTGTTGTTACAAAACTAGGTATCCCTTTGTATTCATTTTCTTCGTAAATTTGGTGAATTTGGTCGTACTTGAATTCTGTTACACCGTCATAGAATGTGAATCCAGTTTTTGTTATTAAAAATCCATTTTCTACTAGGAATTTTCTTTGGGCTTCTGTGAATTCTCCGAAGTGCTCTGCGTTTTTAACATTGGATAGATTCGCTTCGATGGAATATTTTGGAACTTTGGGCGTGATCTTGGTGAGCTCGAAGGGCACCTCGATAGCTTTCTTCTCCAATTCTTCTAGATAGCTCACGTCGTTTAATTTTACTGTCGGTACTTCTTCGCCTTCTTCATTTTCTTTTTGAGCTAGCTTTTCTTTGATAATGTTGTTTTCTACAGGCTCTTTAACTTCGGGCTCTTTCTTATTACAACTAGCAAAAATCCCCAAGGTCAAAATTACAGCCAATACGATAAGTAATTTTCTTTTCATCTCCAATTAATCTCCTCTTTGTCTAAAAATAATTCGTACACACTGCCATTAATTTCGATTCTGCCTTCTTTGTTTAAATATGTAGGTTCTATTTCTATTTCTTCGCTGGAATAATCTCTTTCAAAGGCGAAATTCGTCCAGTTGTACCCTCCCATTACATAATTTCCTCGAATGGTTTCTTCTATAGATATTATTTCATCTAGCCCGTCTTCGTCTATATCTATCATAACAAAATCCACCAAGGGATTATGTAATCTGCTGATTCTCAGCTTGGGTTTTAAGCGTTCATTTTCAAAATCAATATTGTATAAAAATAATCTCCGTACTATTTCCTTGTGATGGGGACTTTTCTTGTAAACTCCTATGGCAAGTTCCACTTCGCCTCCGTCTACGTTACAAAAATCTATCTTCCAAGGATTCATCCCTTCTGCGTCAATGACAAATTCATGGGAATCTCTTTGGATTTTGATTTCATCTCCATAGTCGCTACTACTGGATAAAATTTCCACTTGAATATTTTCAAATTCAGCGGTGTCGATAATATTTTTTTCAGTTTTGCATCCTATTAATATTATGAAACACAGTATCATTGTTAATCTTTTCATGATTTTATTATATCAATTAATAGTGTAATTTAGTATCAAATTAGTTACGTTTTACTTTATGTTTAATGGCTTCGTAGTCTCTAGTGTACTTTCGTAGGCGTCTCGTATTCTGCTTAGGGTGTAGTCATCGACTTCGCCATATTTTTCTCCACCTTCCAAAAACTCTGTACATAGATGGGATTTTACTACCCTGCGTTTTTCTCCCTCTCGAAGTCCTACCCACATGGGATGGTAAATTACGTCCTTAATAGTCGATTTATTTTCGCTAAAATTCTTCTCGATTATTATTTCGTAGGCGATATTTTGTTCACAGCGCTGGCTATTTGGTATTTCCAAGGTATCTTCTGAATCCATAGTTTCTTTTCTTTGGTTGGAGAGAAAATTCCCACATGAGTATGCTATGAAACACTTTCTTCCATCACTGGTCACATAGTATTCACTAGGCTGCACCACATGGGGATGATTTCCTATGATTATATCTGCACCCCATTCCAACATTTTGTGTGCCAGATCCCTTTGGGCTGTGGTCATTTGGGATTGGTATTCTGCGCCCCAGTGGGGATATATTAAGATGATATCGCAATTTAGTCCTTTTAATTCTTCTATGTCGGATTTTATATTTTCTTCCACTAGACGATTGACCATGGTTTTCTTTTCATCTGTATCCAATCTGGAATCCAATCCATTTAAGGATTCAGAATATCCCAATAGACCGATTTTTGTGTCCTTGGTTTCGAATATTTCGTACTTTTTCTCACCCACTTTGCTGGTGCCGAAGGATTTTAAACTGGCTGCTGAAATGGCGTCTAGGGTCGTCTCGATTCCTTCTACCCCTGTGTCTAGGGTGTGATTGTTCATGGTGGAAAAAACGTCAAAACCTGCAGCTTTTAAATAATAAAAAACTGCAGGCGGTGAATTAAACATGGGAAATCCGTGATATTCTCTGTTAGGATTCGTGGTGGATTCGAAGTTGGCAACGCTCAGGTCAGAATCTTTTATAAATTCTGTTACTTCTGAAAATGATTCTGAAAAATTATATGTACCGTCTGGATTTTTTGCATATCGAACTTGGGGCATATGAAACATGGTGTCCCCGAAGGCTTTTATCCTAATTGTTTCGATTCTAAGTTCAGGTTCTGTCTCTGTCTTTTCTACTTCTGATATATCTTTTGCTGTATTTATTTCCTCTGGAGATTTCGTCTCATTAGTATTACAAGAGACAAATGTCATAATTACCAAAAGTAAAAGTAGGATCGTTTTAATTTTTTTCATTGTAAATACCTATCCTTTTAGTTTAAATTCTATCACAAAGAAAATAATAAGTGTTTACAAATTTATTAATATGTTTTTATAAGTAATTTCTGAGTTTTATCTCTCCTAGTTTTACTTTTTCATATTCTCTTATCTTGTCTAAATCTTTATCTAACAATACACTTTTAGAAAGTAGAGATTTTATATATGTGGCATTTTCTTCTGGAGCAGTTTCTTTTTCGATATTGTCAATAAGCTCCACCAATTTTTCAAATTCTTGAACCGCTGTATCGTAGTCTCCTTTTTCTATAAGGGTTTTTATATATATTTGCAATGCAGAGTGTTTGCCAAAGTCTAAAATTTCAGAAATGGTTACTGCCTTTTTAATTTGTTCTAAAGCTTTGTCAATATTGTCTTCTTCCACATCAATCATCGCTAATACTTGCATAATTTGTATTAATTTGTTTCCTATATGCTTTAAATTTTTTAAGTGAATTTCTCTAGCTTTATCTTTTTCTCCCGTTATTGTATATAGATTTCCGTATAGAAATTCTTTATCTTGAGAATCATCTGGCAAAGCACCGATCATTTTTTCTGCCTTATCAAATTCCCCTAACATCATATAGCTTCCAACTAAAATTATTCTAGTCTTATATTCAAACTCTTTAAGTCCACTTGCCAAAACTTCTTCGTATAGTTTTGCGCTTTCCAAATACAATTCTTGTATCTTTTCTTTTTTTAATAATTTTTCATCCAACATAAATCCTTGGAACAAACTTCCCAAATAAAATTTTAAAGCTATGCTATTTGGATGTAAATTTAATATACTCTTAACATAGTCATAGCCTATTTCAAAGCCCTTTTCCACATAGTTATCCACAGCCTTTTCCACAATCTTTTTTACCTCTTTTTCTGGCAAGTCAGGATTGAAGTCCATTAGTTGGTCTATGGAGACGTTTAGGCTTCTAGCGATTATAGGTAGCAAGGTTATATCTGGATATGAGCTTCCTGTCTCCCATTTGCTCACTGCTTGAGTAGTCACTCCTATAGAAAGCGCTAATTCTTGCTGTGTCCAGCCTCTTTTAATTCTTCCATTTTTTATTTGTTCTCCAATTTGTAAATTCATAAAATCCCTTCCTTTCATAATTACATTTTATAGTTGAAGGAAAAATATTCCAATGGAGGGGAATTTGAATTATCTCGAGAAAAATCAACTAACAGTTGACAAAAAAGTTCTCCACAGAAATTAATAGTTATCCACAATGAGCGCTTCGCCGCTTTTGAACCCTATTCTCCATCCTGGTATGGCTCTTCCTCGTTCTGCTCTCGTATTGTCTTCTAGGATTCCTTGCTCTTCTGGATTAAAATAATAGCATAATTCTATGGAATTTATAGTATCTCCTATATATTCTTCCTTGTCTAATAAACTAAATAGAGCTTTGTAAGCTGGTTCGATTTCTATATTTCGCATATCTTCTTCGATTACTTCTATCCAAAGTCTATCCATAGTGACTACCATTCCCCTAGCCACGTTCACTCTGGTGTAGGAGGTCTCTACTAATTTCTTTTCATATTTCCTCGTAAATTCGAAGGTTTTGGAATCTCCATGGTCTAAAATTTTTACCAAAAACAAATCTTCAGAGTCAAATCCTTTGTCAGAGATAAACTGTCTCGCCACAGTTTCATAGTCAAAGGTTTCTTCCCCTTCCTCTTGGGAAGTATTTTCATACAAAAGTCTTCTATTATTAATTATCGTAATTTCTTCTTCGTCTTTGGTGATTTTAGAAATATCTGCATCTGCTTGAATTTTTCCCATTCCATCAAAAAATTTAAGATTGATTTCTTCTGGGGATTCTTCTTCGTATTTTACTATTAATGGTTTTATGCTATCTGGAGATTTGGGGATTTCTGCTTCTAGGCCAATCCCATATTTATTTAGTCTTATTTTTACTTCGTCCAAAGTTTCTTTGGACGCAAAATACAAGCTTCGATTAGATTTATTTAAAAAAAACAAAGCTCCTAGAGAGATATTCAATATTAAAAGTATAATTATCAGTCTCGTCTTAGTCTTGGACCAATCCAAAATATCCCTCCTCGTTATAATTAATTGGTTTGGATTTCAAAATAAAATACTTCTTCATCAATTTCTACCTTCCAAGCTAGTCCCAAATTTTCGTCTTCTCCTAAGTCAGTATAGACTACATAAGCTCGTCTTATTTTGCTAAGGACTTCTTCGTAGGTAATGTATTCTTCGGGGTTTTCAAATAGTCTATCGTTAATATAGTTTAAATTCACCGCAATCAAAGGTCTCAGCTCTTGGGTCTGGTCTATTTCAAAATAGCTAACAGATCCTGGAACTTCTCCTCTGAAGAATTGGGAGAATCTTCTTACGTGTTCGTTAAAGACGTCAATTTCAATATAGTCTACTATGTCGTCATCTAGTAGTTCTACCTTGTAGCCTTTAGAATTTTTCCCAAAGGTCATTTTAAAGCCTTGGTTCTCTTGGATTTCTATGGGGCGAATTTCTTTTAGATAAAGGGATCCGTCATAGCCCAAATTGTTGGATATAAATGCCAAAGCATTTTCCAAAGATATATACAAATTCCTGTCCTTGCTAGGGGGTTGTTCCGGATCGTAATAGGATATCAATCCCTTCTCGCTAATTTTTAACAGTCTAGATCCGTCTACGTAAATGGTTTGGCTACCTTCTTCTTTAATCTCTCGAATGTAATTTACTTCTTTTCCAAAAAAGCTATAAACTATATTTTCAATATTATGATCGTCTAAGGTCTTGAGTATATTTTCAAACCTTACGATTTCCACTTTGTGCTGAGATATCTTCGGAAAGTAATTGGGATTATTAAAACCCAAAATTTCTTCTCCCAATACGTAGGGGTTGTACCCACTGATGAAGAGATTGTCTATTTTCTTTTTCAAGTCTTCCCCTTCCAGGTGGTCTAGGGTGAGTAAATTTAACTCGGTTTTTTCTCCTATTACGATAAAGTTTTTTATCAGTGAAATGTAAATAAATTTTATATCTTCGTAATCTTCCACTACATCCTTGGGTTCTTCCACGCCCAGTGAATTTAACAAGGTCAATGGAGTAATGTCTTCGTTGAAAAACAAGACTATGGATTCTTGATTTAAAAAGTTTTTATAAATATCCATAGTTATGATTTCTCTACTTCTGATTATCTTTCCCTTTTCTTCAAAAATAGATTTTAACAATTCGATGGAGTCTGCCCACACCCCTGAGTCTCTAGGATTGTTGATTACTGTGTGTTTTCCTCCCTGGAAGTTGACCCCGATGTATTCAGGCATTACCGCATCCGCCATAATTACACTGGAATCAAATATCAAAGAGCCACTAGGCTTAGTTTTTTCCACGAAAATATTTTCAGGTTTTACACCGAAGTTCAAAAGAATTAAAAATACGCTGGAAATACTAAGAAATACTATTCCAAGTGTCTTCAAGAATTCTTTCATGGCGTTTCCTCTACTATCTTGGGAAAGGTTAATACCACTTCGGTACCGTAATTGGGTCTGGATTTAATGAGGATTGTGCCCTTTAGTTTTTCCACTAGTTCCTTGGCTATGGAAAGTCCAAGTCCAGTTCCTCCAGCTTTTCTACTTCGGCCCTTTTCCACGCGATAAAATCTTTCGAATACGTGTCTTTGGTCAGCATAGGGTATTCCCATTCCTTCGTCTTTTATGGATAAGGAAAAACTGTCTTTGAAGTCCATGACTTCTATCACTACCCGTCCGTTTTCATCTGAGTATTTATACGCATTGGATAAGATATTGATAAAAATTTTCTCCAAGGAATCTCTATGATTTACTATTTCTAAATCCTTGTTTATATTTTTAAAGGATAGTTTTATATTCTTTTCTTCTCTCATAACCTCCAAGCTTCTGATGCAATTATTTATAAATCCAACTAGATGAATACTTTCCAAGTTCTTCAAAGAGGATTTATTGTCTATATTAGACAGCTCTAGCAAGTCTTGTACTAGTCTGGTCATTCTATTGGTTTCCTTATTTATTATTCCTAAAAATCTTTGGTTCGTGTCTCTATCCATTTCGTTTTCCAGTAGAGTTTCGGTATAGGTTTTTATAGTCGTCAATGGCGTTTTAAGCTCGTGGGATACATTGGCCACGAAGTCCTTTCGCATTTCGTCTAGTCTATGCTCCTTGGAAATATCTTGAAATACTATTATCAAACCTGATGCGATTCCTAAATCGTCCAAGTAAGGTCCGTAGATTAAATTATAATGTCTGTCATCTATAGTGGCGAAAGCTACGCCTTCTAGGGTTGACTTGTCCTTATAGTCTATATCAAATATATTCAATTTCCCTAGATTGATTTTGTTATTGGAAATATCTCCCTTGGGAAGATGGAGAATTTCTTTCGCTACTTGATTGGCATGGATTAAATCGTTTTGAGAATTTAAAGCCAGTACTCCCTCTGCCATGTAATCGAAAATGGTATTTAGCTTGGCTCTTTCTATCTCCATATTGGAGATGGTCTCTTGGAGCTCGTCTGTAAAAAAGTTAAACATAGATGAAAGCTGTCCTATTTCGTCGTCACTTTTTACGTCTACTTTTTGGGAATAATCTCCTTGGGCTACTACTTTTACTTTTCTAGTTAAATCCATAATAGGTCCTGTAATAGATGATGACAGTAAAAGACCCAGGGCTATAGCTACCAAAAGAGCTAAGAGTCCTGCGTTTAAAAGTATTCTTTGGGAGTCCATCAGCAGTGTGTTTAGACTATCCAAATTTCCTATCATATAAAAAATGCCGTTAATTTCTCCCTCGTAGTCCAAAATGGGATAGGTGATATGCATTTCGCTTAAAATATCTCCTTGTGAAGAAATGGTTCGCTCTTCGATATCTCCTCCAAAGGAAATCAAAATCATCTCGGGACTTAACCCCTTATAGCTTAAAGCGGATCTGCCTACTACGGCAGCATTTACATTAACCGATGCCACTATCTCCGGAGCTTCTTCGCCGTAAATGGCATAGATTTGGTAATTGGAATTTACTTTCCATTCGTCTAAGATTCTTTGGATCTCAAATTGTTCTTCGGACCAGTTTACAGTTGAAAATTTTTCAGAAGAAGAAAGCATGGTGGAAGCAGTACGTTTCATATCCTCCTCCATGCTTGCTAATTGTGTGTTTTCTAATCTGCTGACTATAAATAGTCCTACTATCATCATCGCCACCAATACTAAAATGAAATAAATGGCGATGAATCTGGATCTAATGCTTTTAAACAATATTAACCTCCAAAGTAATATCCCACTCCACGCTTTGTCTTGATATACTTAGGTTCTCCACTTTCATCTTCTATCTTTTCTCTCAATCTTCTCACCGTAACGTCCACAGTTCGAATGTCGCCGAAATGCTCATAACCCCAAACGTCATTTAATAAAACTTCCCTAGAGATGACCTGACCGCGTCTAATGGCTAAATATTTCAACAGTTCAAACTCACGCACAGTCAATTCAATGGCTTCTCCGCGTTTTTTTAATTCGTATTTTCCTAAATCTAATTCTATATCTTCGTATTTTATTTCTTCTATTTTATTTTCAGGATTTAGAAAATCCAATCTTCGCAAATTGGCTTTTACTCTGGCTATCAATTCGTTTATGGAAAATGGTTTTACCATATAATCGTCTGCCCCTAGTTCTAATCCGTGAATCTTGTCGCTTTCTTCTTCTTTGGCAGTGAGTATAATCACTGGGAATTTATATTTTTTTCTAAGAATTTCCAAAACTTCGAATCCATTTTTCTTAGGCATCATAATATCCAACACCAATAAATCCGGAGCTTGTTCTTCTATTTCTTTTAAGGTTTCTTCGCCGTCGTTGGCTATTCGGATTGTGTATCCTTGTTTAATTAAATTAAATTTTATTATATCAGCAATGGCATTTTCGTCATCTGCCACTAAGATATCTATACTATTATTTAATTTATTGTCCATAGGAGCCCTCCTTTAATTTAACAAGCACTTAGTTCTTCGAGTTTATAATACCAACTCATATGTATTATATCATAAAATCATAGTTTACTTAACTTGAAGGTGGGAGGAAATTGAGTTATTATTAAAGTAGGTGATATTATGGGGAGAATTGTAGATAGAAAAAGAGCGGTTTTTTGTTTAGTAGTAGTTGCGATGGGATATTTTTGGACCAATTTTCATAGACAGTCCATGGCAGTTTTAGCGCCTTATCTCATAGAAGAAATGGGAATTACCACTTCCCAAGTGGGAACTCTGGGATCCATCATGTTTTATATATATGGGCTTACCCAAATTCCTTTTGGGTTAATAGCAGATAAATACGGGAGCAAACGAATAATAGAAGTCTGTATGGTTTCTATGGTGATAGGAACATATATATTTGGTCATGCGGAAAATTACACCCAGCTTATGATAGGAAGACTCATCACTGGTTTTGCCGTTTCGGGAATTTATGTACCTAGCCTAAGTATGATACGAGGCTGGTTCGATATTCGAGTTTATAGCACTTATTTAGGAATTCATATGGCAGTGGGAAATCTGGGTTCGGTATTGTCTACGACGCCCTTTGAAATTCTTCTGTCCAATTTCGAAATCAAAACCGTATATAATGCCTTTGCAATTGCAGTACTAATCTTGTCCATAGCTTCCTTCTTTTTATATGAAGAACCTAGACCGAAAATAAAAAGAACAGTGGAAAAGACTAAAGACCCTAAGGAAAAATATTTTTATTTCTTCTTGGGAGCAATTTCTATGCTAGGACTTATTTATAACGGAGCGAGACAAGCATTCCAGAGTCTTTGGGGCACAACTTATTACATTTCAGTTTTTAATTACAGCGTAAGAAATGCCAGCATTTTAATGATGTTATTTAGCGTTGGAGGAATATTTTTCTCCCCAATAGCAGGAAGGATCGCAGACAAGTCCGGAAGATTCAGCGCATTGATTAAGATGGCTATATTCACATCGATAGTGTGGTTAATCGTAGGGATTACTCCTGCGAACTCTAACTATTTAATAACTGGTTTATTAGCCTTTTTGCTAGGCGGCGCTAACAGCTCTACTATGCAAAATGCCTTCACGACTTTGGGGGATTACGCAAAACCTCACCAAAGATCTTTGATAAGCGCGATATTAAATACTCTAAGTTTTTTTGGAAGTGCAATTTTTACCCAATCATTGGGTATTATATTTGAAGGCGCGACTATGGGTCATACTACATTCTTAATAGTATTTGCAGTTTTTGCAGTTTTGATTTTAGTCGCTTCAATGATTGCAATGTTTGCAAAAACTAATCTAGACAAGAATTTAAAACCAAATCTAGAGTAATATATTCGAGATTTAAAACTTAGGAGGAACAGATGAATAAAAAAAGATGGTTAGCAGTGGGAGTGGCGTTGGTACTTTTGGTCATTTCCCTTGCAGTTCCTAAATATACACCAGAAATGGATGCAAAATCCCAGCTGAGTTCTTTAAAGGATCTCGCTTTGGGAATGGGAACTATCACGGAAAATGTAATTGAAGCAGGAGATCCGGGATCTAGAATTTTAGTTATGGAGCTATCCGGCACTATTTCTTCAGGAGGAAGTTCTGCAACTGGTGGTTACGACCATGAATTTATGTTGGAACAATTGGACAAAGTTCTAGAAGATGAGTCGATTCAAGGAATATTGTTTTTAGTAGATACTCCTGGTGGAGGAGTCTACGAATCTGCAGAGATTAGAGATAAGTTTTTAAAAATTAAAGACGAAAGAAATATTCCAGTTTATGTTCAGATGTTGGGGATGGCTGCATCGGGAGGATATTATGTCTCAGCAGATGCTACGAAAATTTACGCTACCCAAGAAACTATCACAGGTTCCATCGGAGTCATCAGCACGACTTACGACATCACTGGACTCCTGGATAAATACGGAGTCATTGTAAATAATTATACTTCAGGAAATATGAAAGCTATGGGAAGTCCTTTTGAACATGCATCAGAAGAAGAAAAAGCTATTTGGCAAGAGCTGATAAACGAAACCTATGATAGATTCGTCTCCATCGTCGCTGGTGGCAGAAATATTCCAGAAGAAACTGTAAGAATCTTGGCTGATGGTAGAATATATACAGCTAATCAAGCATTGAATAATGGTTTAATAGATGAAATTGCCTTTACAGAAAAAACTTTAGAGGATTTAAAAAATGAAAATGGATTGGAAATGGCAGAAGTTTTTTCCTATCACAAGGACACGAGACCAGAATTTTTCAACTTCTTAAATCTAGTAAAATCCAAAGTAGAAGGAAGCTCAGATCTATTTCAATTAAAAGAACTCATGGAAAATTATAAAAATATGCCAGCTCCCATGTATCTCTATGGAGGTAAATGATGAATGAGTTTATCGAAATTAAAACTGAAGAAGAACCAGAAGAAAAAGGAGAATACACTCCCAAGAGAAGAGTGTATTCGGTGGAAGAAATTGAAAACGAATATTATCCAAGGGTTTTTTACGCAGGATTTTTCATAAGATTTTTTTCATTCTTAGTAGACTCCTTAATTGCAGGCTTAATAGTAAAGATATTGTTGGACTCTATTTTAGCTATTACGGGAATTAACCCTTCTTTAAAAATTTACGGAATTCTTTCTACATTAATATTTCTATCTTACTTTACTATTTCCACTTATTTGACAGATGGGCAATCTCTTGGAAAAATGATGTTTTCATTAAAGGTAGTAAAACTAGATGGAAGTAAACTAGATCTTACAACGGTGATTATGAGAGAGTTCGTAGGAAGATTTATTCACACTTATGGCATTTTAGCAATTCTTTATATTTTAACTGCCTTTACCGAAAAGAAACAAAATCTGTCGGATCTGTTTGCAGATACTTCGGTAATAAGTCTTAGCAAAGAAAATGCGTACAATATTGGGAAGTCAAAGAACAGAGATAGTCATCACATTGTATGCGACTTATAGCCAAGAGCCTTCACACGTTAAAAGAGTTTTGCCTGATGGATTGAATCCGTCAGGCATTTTTATTTATTTTGTATATCGATGGCGTCGCAAAGCGCATGGGAATATGCCCTCTACAATTAATCCGAATAAATCCGAGGTATGCTCTCGGATTTATTTGTGATACAATTTCTCCATGGAAAAGAACTATTTATCTAATTTTGCAAAATACATCTCTGCAAATATGATAGGAACCCTTGGGCTTTCTCTATACATTTTTGCAGATACATATTTTATGGCATATTATGCAGGGCATCTTGGACTCACTGCCCTCAATATAGCTATTCCTTTGTACGGAATTCTTTTGGGACTGGGTTATCTCTTCGGAACAGGGGGAGGAATTAATTTTTCATATCTAGCTGCCAAAAAGGATTACAAAAAAGCCAATGAATATTTTAGCGTATCCATTTCTTATGCGGTTTTGTCTGGAATTATTCTCAGCATAATCGGTATTTTATTTTCAAAAAATATCTCTTGGGCTTTAGGTGCCAATGAGGAATCTTTGGCGATGACTAATACCTATATCAAAACCCTTCTGGCCTTCAGTACATTTTTTATCCCTAGCACTGCTATTATGACTTTTCTTCGATACGACGATAATCCCAACCTCGCCATGATTGCGCTGTTATTTAGCTCCCTTTTCAATATAGTCTTCGATTATATTTTTATGGAGTGTTTTAAATTAAGCGTTTTCGGCGCCGCCCTTGCAACAGGACTGTCGCCAATAGTTTCTATTTTGATTTCTTTGGCACACTTTTTTAAAAAAGATAAAATTTTAAAATTCGAGAAGGTTTCGTTTAAAGTTAAAAAACTTTTGGAAGTTATAAAACTAGGCACATCATCGTTTATTTACGAGATGTCCCAAGGTCTAGTAACACTTTCTTTTAATTATTTAATTCTAGGAATTTCAGGAAATATAGGAATTGCCGCTTACGGAATTATAACAAACATCGGCGGCATAGTAATGTCAATTTTCAACGGATTGCAACAAGGAATGCAGCCGCTTATCAGTAGCGCCCACGGAAGAAAAGATACCTTTGGAGAAAGGAAGTATTTCAAATACGGAATAATTTTTGCAGCGATATTGTCTTTAACGGTTTATTTCGGTTCTATTTTAAATATAGATAGCTTGATTTCCATATTCAATTCCCAAAATTTAAAAATTTTATACGACCTTGCTAAACCTGGAATTATTTTGTACTTCTTAGGATTTTTACCCCACGGAATAAATATTTCTTTAATCGCATACAAAAACGCAATCAACAATCCGCGCCTTTCATTCATCCTCTCCATAGCCAGAGGCACAATATTTTCTCTCCTATTTGCCTTTGTCCTCTCTCACCACTTCGCCATGACAGGAATCTGGCTATCATTTCCACTAGCAGAAATCGCCACATTGGTATTGTATAAATTGATAGAGAAAATTTTGGATAAAAAATTGTAAAACAAAACACCTGATAATTCGCAATATGGCATCTTGAATTATCAGGTGTATTAATTTTTTATAAAAAGTGGTCGTCATAATATATCCCCAAATCATAGACTTCGCATCACGATTTCCACATAAACAGTCCCTCAGATATAGCGATGTTTTTCATTAATTTTTTCATGGATTTATTTGGATTAAACACTGCCAAATATAGACAATCCCATTCGAATACCATTAGTGTATTTTCATCTATAAATAATATTTCAAGAGAGCCCGAATGATTTTTCATAATTGTGTTTATAATATTTTCAATTAATTCTGGACTTGGATTATCTATCCATTTTTCCCACAAAATCGAAATGTCATAATAACACATCAGCTTTAAAATCACATTTACAAATCTATTTTTATAATCAACATGCTTATTGCTGTTTAGCAAATGATATTCCACATCAAAATATTGTCCTGAACTATCTGCTGGCACTCTTTTAGGTAGAAAATCTATAACGTAACGTTTTTTCTCAAACAACTCTTTCATTATTTTAAATTTCCTCATTTCAAAACTCCTATGTAGTTGAATAACTACTATTTCATTTTTCTATTATTGCATCGATTGATTGAATATAATCAACAGCATTTTCTAACATAAAAAACTATCATCTTTATAATTTTTTGGAATATCATTTATTTCATACTTCACATATTAAAATTTTCTAATAAAATCAAAGCTGCTATTACTCCTATTAAGGTTAAGATATTTAATGCTGGTGATAGAACTATATGGAATAGGTATTTATTAATATCTGGAAATTTATATTTAATACCTAACATAATTATGGTAGCAAACCATACTGATACTGGCATAAAAAATAGAAAGTAACCAGCAAATGGGTCTATCGTTCCGTATAAGAATATTAGTCCTATAGTTACTATGGAATTTATTGCATAATATCCAAAAAATCTAATCAGCCATTTTCCCATAAAATCACATCCTATTTAGTATCTTATAAATTATATTTTAATAAACAAAACTCCTATATCCTATATTTTAAAATAATAACTCTTTAAGACAACAACAACAAAAATAAAATTCCAGCTGAAATAAACATTATAATATAGATTATAAGTTGGTATAATTTAAAAATCAGTTTATACAAAGCATCTTCTTCTTTTGATTCTAAAGCTTTTTCATAGTACCTTCTTCCTATCTCTATAAAAATTTGGAAAAAAGCAAGAAAAAATAAAATTGGCAATATCATTATCAAATCACCTCAATAGTAAAATATCTGGCAAATCGGTTCTTTTAGCCATACAAGTGAAATTACAACACAAGCTACAATTGCTGTAAAGGTCAAGGCTAGTTTATATAATTTGAAAATATGTTCAGCCAAAGCTTCATTTCCTTTGAGCCCAGAAACTTTGTTATCATATTCTTTTCTTCCTAAATTCAAAAAAATAAAGTATATACTTATTATTAAGAAAATTAGTATTAACATTTTCATCTCCCAAAACAAAACACCTGATAAATCCTTTCGCCTAAATGGCATCGTGAATTATCAGGCGTATTAAATTATTTTTATTAAACCAGTCGGCTTACGTCGCGATTCGTATCTTTTTCATCTCGCATTTTCATATCATTAGATGAATAATCCATTTTGAACACGTAGATAATCAAGAGCGTATAAATTCGAACCCTACAATGGCGTTTCCATCTTGTATATATGGCCGTAGGCAACTGTACACTGTACTCTGTAAACTATTCTCTAATTTTATTGTTCTTTTTTCGCTGCTGCTATTATGCTTTCTGCTACTTCGTATGGTACTTGTTCGTATCTTACGAATTCCATGGAGAAGTTTCCTCTTCCCTGGGTCATAGCTCTTAGGTCTATTGCGTATTCAAACATTTCTGCTTGTGGTGCTTCTGCAATTAGAAGTTGTGAGCCGTCGGATTGTTGGTCCATTCCTAAGATTCTTCCTCTACGTTTGTTGATGTCTCCCATGACATCTCCTAGGTAGTTTTCTGGAATTACTACTTCTACTTTCATTATCGGCTCTAGTAAAACTGGGCCTGCTTTTTCCATACCGTTTCTAAATGCCAATGCTGCAGCTAGTTTAAATGACATCTCGTTGGAGTCTACGTCGTGGTAGGATCCATCGTATAAAACTGCTTTGAAATTCACTACTGGATATCCAGCTAGTGGTCCTTGGGCTTTTGCTTCTTCTATTCCCTTTTCTACTGCTGGGAAATAGTTTCTTGGAACTGATCCGCCGAATACTTCTTCGTCAAATACGAATTCTTCGTTGGATGGTTCGAATCTTACCCATACGTCTCCGTATTGTCCTGCTCCACCTGATTGTTTCTTGTGTCGTCCTTGGACTTCTACGGTTTGGGTTATAGTTTCTCTATATGGAATAATAAATGGCACGGTTTTAACTTCTACTCCGTAGTTATTTTTCAATTTGTCGATAATAACTTG
>JAAZCH010000251.1 GCA_012513395.1 Tissierellia bacterium | reverse complement strand
GCTAATAGATATCGGTACAGGCGCAGGATTTCCCGCAATACCTTTAAAATTAGTTAACCCGAACTTAGATATTACCCTCTTAGACGGACTCAATAAAAGATTGATATTTTTAGAAGAAGTAATAAACAAAATGAATTTAGAGAATATCAAAACATTTCACAGTCGCGGAGAAGATGCTAGCAGAGATAAAAAGCACAGAGAAAAGTACGATATAGCAGTATCTCGAGCAGTATCTAGACTTAACAAATTAGTAGAGTTCTCCCTTCCCTTAGTTAAAGTTGGTGGAATCTTTGTGGCGATGAAGGGTATAGACCTTAAAGAAGAGCTAGAAGAAGGAAAAAATGCTATTGAAGAATTAGGCGGCAAACTAAGAGATGTAATTGAATTTAACTTAACTGAAAATGAAAATGGCAGAACTTTAGTAGTTATAGAAAAGGTTAAGAGAACCCCAGAGAAATATCCAAGACAGTTTGGACAGATAAAGAATAAACCTTTGTAGGGATAGATAAAAATTAATACAAATAGAAATGTTTCACGTGGAACATTAAAAATAGATAAGGAAGAAAAATGATACTTAGAACTTTTATTTTTTTAGGAATAGTAGGATTTTTTATTTGGGATTATACTAAAGACCCCAAGAAGTTTAAAAGACTAGTCTTTCCCATTATAGGAATTAGTTACTTAGCTAGTACAAATTTTTATTTAAATCTAGATGATAGAATAAAATTAATTACTATGGTTATAGTTGCTTTATTCACGATAAGATACTCCTTTGCTTATTACAATGACTACAAAAAAGAGAGATTTAGAGAGATTAAGCGACTTAGAAACATAAGAGACAAAGAACGCATAGAAAGGGATACATTACTTCTAAAAGAAATTTTAGATGCAAAAAATCAAGAAATTAGAAAGAAGTCTTCTTCTTATGAAATTACAATGGAATTTCCAGACACTTCCATTGGAGCACCTCGCCAAATTGCATTCTTGGGACTAGAGGACGCACCTTTTGAAGATTATTATTTGGAAGAAGAAAACATTGAAAAAGACAGAAGTAGTATAGAGATTTTAGAAAATCAAATAGGCATGTTTGAAGAAAAATAAATATAGACTAATAGGACCTGGTATGAGATTAAAATATTATACTAGGTCTTTAATGTTTCACGTGAAACATTCTAAAATATAAAGCTGAAATGCTAAAATTAGTGATATATTAATTATATCAGTCAATTTTCCTTTATATTTATTCCAATTTGCTTTATACTATTAGCATGATATGAAAAGTATGAGGTGTCATATGGGCAAAACTATTGGAATTTTTAACCAAAAAGGCGGTGTGGGTAAGACTACAACTGCCATTAACTTAGCTGCAGGATTAGGACGTAGAAATAAAAAGGTATTGCTAATAGATTTAGATCCCCAGGGAAATGCTACTAGCGGCCTTGGGATTGATAAAGAGTCAATAGAACTAAATGTTTATGATGCAATTCACAATGAAACTCCTATGGAAGATATAGTAATTGAAACTAATGGGAAAAACTTATGGCTTGTTCCATCAGATATTGATTTGGCTGGTCTTGAAATAGAATTAGCTCAAAGTAATGACTGGCATCGTTTAATGGAGAATGCTCTGTTAGGAATTAAAGACAGTTATGACATTATAATAATTGACTGTCCGCCTTCTCTAGGCATTTTAAGTATTATGTCATTGATCGCATCTGATTATGTATTAATTCCTATTCAATCTGAATTTTACGCACTAGAAGGAACTGGCCAACTTCTAGAAACCATTAAAATGGTCCAAGAAAATTATAATCCTAATTTGGAAATCCTAGGAGTAGTTATGGTTATGCATGACTCTCGAACTAGATTATCTTCTGATGTTGTTGAGGAAGTTAAAAAT
>JAAZCH010000250.1 GCA_012513395.1 Tissierellia bacterium | reverse complement strand
TATTAGCAAGAATGAATTCAGTGGAATAAAATTGTGGCAAGGTAACTTGCCACAATATTTTTAAATGTCTAAAGGGAGGGATATTTTGATAGATGAATCTAGATCAGATTACAGACTTGAAACTATAAAGATTACATTGCCAGTTTTTTTGGAATTATTAATAAGTAGTTTATTTGGAATGGTGGATATGATGATGGTAGGAAAAAGTGGAACACCTGCTATTACAACACCGTCCATTGCAGCAATAGGTATAACCAATCAAATGATGTTTATTGGAATATCTCTAATACAAGCCTTGGCTACTGGCGGAACTACTATGATAGCAAGATATACTGGGGCTAAGGAAAATGAAAAAATTTCACCAGTTTTAAAACACTTAATTATCATATCATTTTTTATTTTGGTGCTTCCATTTATGCTTATAACTCAATTTAATGGACAGGGAGTTATGAGACTTATTGGTGCACAAGAAGATGCCATTTCAATTGGATTTGGTTATTTTAAAATAGTTACAATTGGTTTTTTCTTTCAAGCATTCAATTTAACCGTTTTCTCAGCGATGAGAGGAATGGGAGATACAAAAAACCCCATGAAAATAAACTTATCGGTTAATTTTTTAAATGTAATAGGAAATTATTTATTAATTTTTGGAAAGTTTGGTTTACCGAGATTAGGTGTTACGGGTGCTGGAATTTCCACGACGATTTCTCAAATAACGGCAACTATAGTATTAATAATTTATTTGGTAAAGGGCAATCACGACCTTAAACTAAAGTTAAAAGAAAAATTTTTACTCGATGGGGGAATAATAAAAAATTTAATAAATATTGGCGGTCCTGCAGCTTTGGAACAAGTAATATTCAGAGTAGGAATTTTAGTATTTGTAAGAATCGTTTCTCAATTGGGAACTGTGGTGTATGCGACACATCAAATTGCATTAAATATATTATCCCTATCATATGCACCTGGACAGGCATTTGGTATAGCTACCACTACTTTAGTGGGAAGAAGTCTTGGGGAAAGAAGAATAGACAAGGCTGAAGAGTATATAAAGGAATCTAATGTCTTATCCTTAGTAGTTTCTGCAGCATTGTTTTTAGTTTTTTTCTTTTTAGGAACAAAAATAACTGGATTATACACAGAAGATCAAAATATCATTACTCAATCAAAAGACGTATTAAAATTGATGGCATTTATTCAGCCCTTCCAAGCAGTTACTTTTGTTATGTCAGGAGGACTTAGAGGCGCTGGTGATACAATTTCAACTTTGGTTGTTACTTTGGTCAGTGCAGTAGTAGTAAGACTTGCATCAGCATATATTTTGGTCAATGTTTTGCATATGGGATTGATGGGCGCTTGGATAGCATTATTCATTGACCAAATGACTAGGTTTATTGGGATAACTTGGAGATTTAAATTGGGGAATTGGAAATATATAAAACTATACTAGACTTTTTATAAAAAAATTATTTTGTAAAATTAACAATATTAAACAGAGGTGATTTATGAATTTAATTGTAGATATCAATCCATTTTTAATAAAAAACTATGAAATTCCTGTATTCTCAGCAGATCAGCCGGTTCATGTTAAGAAGACATTCGACGATATAAATGACAGTTCTATAAATGCATTTCGCATATTAAATATGTTTGATGTAAAGAATAAAATATTCACATTTTTGGGAGGAGCTACAGGATCTGAATACCTAGAGATATTAAAATCTGAAGCTTTAGACTATGATGTGTTTAAATTGAGAGACAAAACTGTTGAAAAACTGGAAATACATGACAAATTGAGAAATCTTAATGTATTTACAAATACTCCTAGAATAACAAACGAGGAATTTAGGGATATATATAGTAGGTTCTCAGATGCCATTTCTGGTAAAAACTTTATTATTTTGACTGACACAAATGGAGTTTCTTATGAAGAAGAAGTTTATAGTAATTTAATAAATATGGCTTACAAAGCAGGAATCCCTATTGGCATTTCAGCTAATAAAGATAATATAAGAAAAATAGTCGAAAATAAACCCTATTTATTGGTTTTGGATAAAGAGGTACTTGAAGAATATGCAGAAACTCAAGTAAATTTCAACTGGGAAATCAATAAGGTATGTAAAGGATTTCTGGATTCTGGGATAGGAAAAGTAATTTATTATAATCCAAAAGGAAATTTACAGTTATTTACAAAAACGCATATTTACACCACAAGCGGAGAAAACATTTCTTATGATGCTGACAATAAAGACAGAATCTTATCTGGTTATGTCGCTGCTTTA
>JAAZCH010000249.1 GCA_012513395.1 Tissierellia bacterium | reverse complement strand
TTCGACTATTTTTCTTATATTATCTTTATTAGCTGAAATACCAATGGGAATTCCTGCTTTATAAGCCATATTTATTAAATTGCTATAAACTTCTTCTTCGTATGAAACTCCATTTGTATCAGTCAAAATAATAAAGTTTTTACCAGAAATAGCATCTGAAAACTTACTATAAATATCCCTGAATTCCTCGTTGGTTATTCTTGGAGTATTTGTAAATACATTGAGATTCCTCAATTTGTCATGTATTTCTAGTTTCTCTACTGTTTTGTCTCTTAGTTTAAACACATCATAATCTAAAGCTTCAGACTTTAATATCTCCAAATATTCAGATCCTGTAGATCCTCCCAAAAATGTAAATATTTTATTCTTTACATCAAACATATTTAAAATGCGAAATGCATTAATAGAGCTGTCATTTATATCGTCAAAAGTTTTCTTAACATGAACCGGTTGATCTGCTGAAAATACAGGGATTTCATAGTTTTTTATTAAAAATGGATTGATATCTACAATTAAATTCATAAATCACCTCTGTTTGATATTGTTAATTATACAAAATAATTTTTTTTAAATTCTAGTATAGTTTTATATACTTCCAATTTCCCAATTTAAATCTCCAGGTTATACCAATAAATCTGGTCATTTGATCAATGAACAATGCTATCCAAGCGCCCATTAATCCCATATGCAAAACATTAACCAAAATGTATGCTGCAGCAAGTCTTACGACTACTGCGCTGACCAAGGTAACAACCAAAGTTGAAATAGTATCACCAGCGCCTCTAAGTCCTCCTGACATAACAAAAGTAACTGCTTGGAAAGGCTGGATAAATGCCATCAATTTTAATACGTCTTTTGATTGAGTGATAATATTTTGATCTTCCGTGTATAATCCAGTTATTTTTGTTCCTAAAAAGAAAAAAACTAAAAACAATGCTGCAGAAACTACTAAGGATAAGACATTGGATTCCTTTATATACTCTTCGGCTTTGTCTATTCTTCTTTCGCCAAGGCTCCTTCCTACCAAAGTAGTGGTCGCTATACCAAATGCCTGTCCAGGCGCATAGGATAAAGATAATATGTTTAGTGCGATTTGATGTGTAGCATACACCACAGTTCCCAATTGAGAAACTATTCTCACAAATACTAAAATTCCCACTCTGAATATTACTTGTTCCAATGCTGCAGGTCCGCCAATATTAATTAAGTTTTTTATAATTCCACTGTCAATTAAAAATTTTTCCTTTAACTTAAGTTTGAGGTCATGATTTCCCTTTACTGAGTAAATTATTATAACTATTGTGGCAGTTATTTGAGAAATAGTAGTAGAAATTCCAGCTCCTGTAACACCTAATTTCGGTAAACCAAATTTTCCAAATATTAATAAATAGTTTCCAATTACATTCAGTAAGTTAACAGATAAGTTTATTTTCATAGGGTTTTTTGTATCTCCCATTCCCCTCATTGCTGAGAAAACTGTTAAATTAAATGCTTGAAAGAAAAATCCCAATGTAACTATTTTAAAATAACCAAATCCAATTGAAATGGCATCTTCTTGTGCCCCAATAAGTCTCATAACTCCCTGTCCATTTATTTGAGTTATAAGCATAAACGGAAGTACCAAAATAAAAAATGATATAACAATTAAATGTTTTAAGACTGGAGAAATTTTTTCATTTTCTTTAGCTCCTGTATATCTGGCTATCATAGTAGTTCCGCCAGTGGCCAAGGCTTGTATTAGAGATATCCCAATAAACATCATTTGATTGGTTATACCTATTGCTGCGATGGAGGGTGTCGTTATAGCAGGTGTTCCACTATTTCCCACCATCATCATATCTATCATTCCAAATAAACTACTTATTAATAATTCCAAAAAAACCGGCAATGTAATCTTTATAGTTTCAAGTCTGTAATCTGATCTAGATTCATCTATCAAAATATCCCTCCCTTTAGACATTTAAAAATATTGTGGCAAGTTACCTTGCCACAATTTTATTCCACTGAATTCATTCTTGCTAATA
>JAAZCH010000248.1 GCA_012513395.1 Tissierellia bacterium | reverse complement strand
TGCTTTAAATTCTCCTGGGGATGGGCATGCAGTTTTAATGGGATTTGGAGATGAGTTCATGTGGTCTATATATGCATCCAAGTCCAAATTCTCATCGTCTACATAGGTGACGTGGTCCACGTCGATTTTAAATGAAGCAAAAACCACTCCGTATTTTTCTGTTATCGACTCTGACGTCTCGCAAGATGTATCTGCAACTATTCCATATTTTCTCATTTCGGCCTCCTACTTTAGTTCTTCTTCTATAATATTTGCAAGTTCTGTAGCTACTTGAGTGATTTCTTCTTGATTCTCTCCTTCGATCATTACCCTAACTAGTGGCTCTGTTCCCGAAGGTCTGATGACTACTCGTCCAGTTTTTCCAAATTCATGCTCAATCTTTTCTATTTCATTTTTAACTTTTTCATTTTTCATGTATTTATACTTCTTGGAGTTTTCCACTTGGGCATTTATCAAAATTTGGGGATAATTTTTCATTAAGTCGTTTAATTCCGATGGCAATTTCCCAAGGTCTCTGATGGCATTGGCTAGATGAATTCCTGTGGCGATTCCATCTCCTGTGGTGTTGTGTTCTAGAAATATTATATGTCCAGATTGCTCTCCTCCTACGACGTGACCGTCTTTTAGCATCTCCTCTAGTACATATCTATCTCCCACCGCCGCTTTTATAACCTTGGCTCCAATGCTTTCTAGATAAACATCCAGTCCCATATTAGTCATAACCGTGCCTACGACTGTATTGTTTTTAAGTTCTCCCTTTTTTACCAAGGACTTTGCAAAAATCGCCAGCATATGGTCGCCGTCTATGAAATTTCCTTTTTCGTCAGCTGCAATAATTCTATCTGCATCTCCATCGAAGGAAAATCCTAAATCCGCGCCAGTTTCTTTTACTAATTGGGAAACCAGTTCTGGATTAGTGGAGCCACAGTTGTCATTTATATTCAAGCCGTTTGGGTTTGTATTTATGGAGATTACTTCTACTCCCATCTCTTCAAAAACTCTAGGAGCCATTTCAAAAACTGCTCCATTTCCACAATCTAGTGCTATCTTCAATCCTTTTAAATCCCTGCCTAGGTGAATAAGATAATCCTCGTAATCTCTTACAAGATTTTTTCCTTCTTTTAATATTCCGATTTTGTCGTGGGTTTCTAAGATGACTTCTCTATCTTCTTTTATCATTCTTTCGATTTCATCTTCTTCTTCGTCAGTGAGTTTAAATCCCAACTCGTCAAACAGTTTAATTCCATTGTATTCAAATGGATTGTGAGATGCGCTGATTACTGCGCCACCAGAATACTTATTTTCCTTTACCAAGTAAGCTACTGCCGGTGTGGAAATCACTCCTAAGTCTATGACATCTAATCCTGCTGCCATAAATCCTGAAGCCAGGGCAGATTTTAACATCTCCCCAGATAATCTCGTATCTTGTCCTACTAAAATTCCCTTGTCATTTTTCTTTTTAAAAATTTTTCCACTATAAAGTCCCAATTTATATGCCAATTGGGGAGTCAATTCTTCGTTAGCCACTCCCCTAACTCCGTCTGTTCCAAATAATCTGCTCATTTTTCCTCCGATAATTTCTCTCTCGCTATATTTAATAAAGTTTCCTTTTCATTTAATTCTTCATCATCCAAAACCAGCTCCATTAAATAGTCTAGGACTTCGCCGATTTCTTTACCTTGATTATACCCTATCTCGATTAAATCCCTTCCATTAATTACTAAACCGGATTTGTCTATGACTTGTTTCGACTCTAGGATATTTTTTATTTCAATTTTTCTGTTTTCTAGAAAGCTTACGTCCCTATCATCTCTGGTGCACATCATATCTGCTATCATTAAGTCGTATAAGTCAAAGATTAAATCTTCACCTACTCGTCTAATTTGTCTTTTCAAGCCCTTCTCTCCCATGCCAGGACTGACTTTCATATGCTGGCCAATTAGAGTTTCCACTCTGCTGATGGTCTTATTATCATAGCGAAGTCTTTTTAAAATCTTCACCACCATATCAGCTCCCAATTTGTCGTGACCGTAAAAATGTCCCACGCCATCTTCGTCGATGGAAAGTGTATGAACTTTTGCTATATCGTGGAATAGTCCGGCTATTCTAAGATGCAACTTCGCTGGAACGTTATCCAAAGTGCATAGCATATGGTAAAAAAGATTCTTGTGATGATATGGACTCATCTGATCATAGCCTATGGTGTCCATAAGCTCTGGGAAAATATGGGCCATGAGATTCGTATCGTATAGTAAGTTTATTCCATTTCCAGGGGTTTCGGATAAAAATATTTGATTTAGCTCCATCTGTATCCTCTCTGGGGCTACTTGGGTGATATTATTTGCAAACTTACGTATCGCCAAATGGGTTTCGTCTTCGATTTGGAAATTAAATCGATTAGCAAAGCGAACTCCCCTTAACATTCTCAGTTTATCTTCTTCAAATCGTTCCTCTGGAATTCCCACCGTTCGAATCCTACCAGCTTCCAAATCTGAAACGCCACCGAATTCATCTATAATATTTCCCTTTACATCCATGGCCATGGCGTTTATAGTAAAATCTCTTCGTTTTAAATCTTGGGTTAAATTCTTAGAAAATTCTACATTCTCAGGATGCCTACCATCTAAGTAATCTCCATCCTTTCGATAAGTAGTGGTTTCTATAATCTCTTCGCCTACCATAATTCCAATAGTACCATACTTCTTCCCCAGGGTTATAAGTTTTTTGTCTGAAAAAATCTCCATAATCCTATCGGGATTTGCAGAAGTGGTCACATCAAAATCCGAAGGAGTATTTCCCATTAAGCTATCTCTAACGCATCCGCCTACGAGAAATCCTTCTTCGCCATTTTC
>JAAZCH010000247.1 GCA_012513395.1 Tissierellia bacterium | reverse complement strand
TTAACGTTGTAATATTGTTCTGCCCAAGTTTCATCTCCACGGTCAGTGGTGAACTTTTTAAAATTTCCAGTTTTTGCGTATAATTCAAAGGAATATTTAACACCTTTATTGAAAGCTTCTCCTTGGTAGATGGTTTTACTTCCGTCATACTTGAAGTCGATTTTTTGAACGAAGGTATTGGTTCTTCCAGATCTTTTAATTACCGCTGCAGCAGCTTGGTCCATTGTGATGAAAGAAGATAACTCATGTGCAAATTCATCCCACTCGTTGTCATTTCCAACATCCCATTTTTCGAACTTTTTAGTTCTAGCGTTGATTTCAAAAACTACTTTGTATCCGTCTTTTAGCGCTTCGCCTTTGTATTGTGGATCCTTGTCGTCATAAGCGTATTCAATTTTTTCTATAATTCCGCCGAATCTTTCAATTACCATTTTTCTAGCATTCGCTGCAGAAAGTCTTTGGGAACTCGCTGCTGCTACCATCGGCAAGGAAGTCACCAGCATAATTGCCACCAACATTAACATTCCAAATTTTTTCATATTCTTTTTCATTATTTTTCCTCCTAAATTTGTTTAGCTTTCGCTTTCATATATATAACTATTCAGGAGGGCAAAATATTGCATGAAAAATAAAAAAACTTGAAAAAAGATTTTATTCTTTCTCCAAGCTTTTAAATTCAAACTCTTTCTTCTATATAATTTATACAAAATCCGATAATAATTTGTGAAAAGATGAAAAATAGTATTAGTTTCAGTCGAGATACATCTAAATTTCCTAATAGCCAAAAGAGAGGGACAATTATCAACAAAGCCTTAGCTTGGAGTGCGAAGATAGAAAATCCTACAAGCATCCAGAAGCCCACAATTCCTAATAAGAGTGGAAATATTATTTTGAATATATATAGAAAACCTCGTTCATTTATTTCGTCTACTTTATGTTGGAAAAGTATTATAATATCTTCTCTAGATATGTTATCTTCCTTGATTTCGTCTTCTGCTGTATCCAACATATCACTAACCATTTCTGTTTCTATAATTTCTTTTGAATCCAAAGGAATACTCAAAACTCTCATTCCAATTGCCGTAAAGACAGAAGAATATAGAACCATTATTATCAAGAAAAATATTAAATTTCCTATGAAGAAATTCCTTCTAGTTATTCCAAGTCTTGTTGAAAATCTGTAATCTTCATAGAAACACATAAAGCACTGGATTATCAAAAACACTAAAGATATTAAAATAGTTACAAAACCAACTGCCCATGACATTTTATTAAATGTATAAGACTCTGACCCGAGAGAAATAGTTAAAGTAGCATTAGCAAGTAGAGTTATAGCAACTCCTACTATAAGGGCGATACCCAAAGCTTTGAAGTAGGAGAGTAGCTGGAATTTCAAAAATCTATTTATAGATTTCATTTTGTGCCTCCTTGTCAGTTAATAGAACGAATAAGTCTTGAAGATGAATAGACTTTATCTCAGCGTTATTCAATTTCAAAGTCATTTTCTCATCATCAGTTAAATCGTCGTAAATCGAAAATATTTTCATTCCGCCGATGGACTGTTCGCCTATTATATTTTTATCCTTAAGAATATCAGCCAAAATATTTCCATCTCCAGCTATGACCAAGGCCTTTTCTTGAAGATCAGAAATTTCTTCTTCTAGAATCAAATGACTATTATCTAAAATCAAAACTCTTTCAAAAATCTTTTCCACCTCGTCAATTATATGAGTAGAAATGATACAATATCTTTCCTTTTCTTCCATATCTTCCATTAATATTTCGTAGAATTTGTAGCGGTTATTGGCATCTAATCCTGTAGAAGGTTCGTCGAAGAATACAATTTCTGCATTAGACGCTAATCCTAAAATCAAAGACACTAGATTTTTATTTCCTTCAGATAGTTTGCTGTATTTCGTTTTTAAATTAATGCCAAATTCTTGTACCAATTTATTTTTATAGTCTTCATCCCAGTTGGGAAGTATCATAGCAGCCCATTTGTATATGGAGTTTATACTTTCAGATTCAAAGGTGGAAGGAATCATTTTGTTGTGAACTAAAATAATTTTTTCGACCATTTCTTGATTTTCTCTAATTTCTATGCCATTTAGACTAGCTGTTCCATTATAATTTAAAATCAAATTTGAAAGAATTCTAAGTAGAGTAGTTTTACCTGCGCCGTTTCTACCAAGCAATCCATAGATTTTACCTTTTTCAAAAGTAGTCGTAATGCCATCTAATACAATTTTGTTTCCAAAAGATTTGGAAATACTTTCTAATTTAATCATGATCTTCCTCCTTTTCCATTTTTTTTATCTCCTCAATTAATTTTTCCATAGGAATATTTAATCTCTTAATTTCTTTTATTAATTCAGGTATATGATTATTGAAAAATTCCTTCTGTCTTTTATTGCTGATTTTTTCCATTGCGTCCTCCGATACAAACATGCCCATGCCACGCTTTTTGTACAAAATTCCTTCATCTACAAGTAAGTTCAGCCCTTTTCTCGCTGTAGCTGGATTTATCTGATAAACTTTTTGAAAATCATTTGTAGATGGTGTTTGGTCTTCTGGTTTTAAAAGGCCGTCTAATATCTGATTTTCAATAGCATCTGCCACTTGGACGAAAATGGGTTTGTCTTGATTAAATTGCATGATTACCTCCCTCATTCGAATTAATCACTTAGTCACTCAAGTAACTAACTAAAGAATACAACACTTTCAAAATTATGTCAACAGTTTTTTGAAAATATTTTTTAAATTTATAAATTTGAATTTTATTTAAGTTAACATAAAGATTGACTTTAATAAAGTTAAAGCTTATACTAAATATAATTAAAGGAGGTGCTGGATGTGGCGATAGAAATTGTACCTGAATGGATGATAAACCTAGAAGACGAAGACGTAGCATTTATTAAAAATTTTATTTTAGCATCAGGCTCTTTAAAAGAAATTGCAAAAGAATATGGAGTCACATATCCTACAGTCAGGCTGAGACTCGATAGGCTAATTCAAAAAATTGAAATCAACGAAAGTACCGAGCAAGATTCCTATGTGAATTTAATTAAACGCTTAGCACTAGATGACAAATTGGATTTTGAAACCTCCAAGATATTAGTAAAGGAATATAAAAAGCAAAGGGGGAGAGATGATGAGTAGATTAGGAGTAGGGGAATTGACAGTAACTCTAATAATTTTTCCCATGATATTAATTATTCCATCTCTATTACAGATTTTTTTATCTACAAGAGAAAACAAATACTTAGGTTGGATATTGCCTATAACATTTGGAATAATAGGAAGCGTAATATTCTTAAACATAGCTGTGTTTCAGGATGTGACGAGATTAGAAAGGTTAACAACTTTATTGATATCTATAATTTTATCATACACTCCAGCAGCTTTGATGATTTTGATTTATAAATTAAGTAGGAAAAAATATAAAAGTAAAACCGAAATAGAAAAGATGAGCATTAAAGATTTGTAAATTTATCAATTAGAAAAGGAGATAAAGTAATGATTTTTCTTGGTACAATTTTAAATATATTTAAACTTTTCGCTACCCTTGTTGCGCCGTTTATGTTACAAAATTATTTATCTAGAAAAAAGAATAAATATTTTGGGCTCTTAATCCCAATTGCGGCTATTTTACATGCGATTTGGATTATCTTTTATGAAAAAAATGAAGAACTTTTTCCATTCGCAAGGTTTATGTTCGCACTTGTGTTTTTGATTTTTTCATTAATTACATTTTTGATGTATAGATCTAATAGAAAGAAAATTGACAAAGAAACTGAGATAGAAAAGATGAGCATTAAAAATTTATAAGTTAATTTTTTATAAATATAGTAATTTAGATTAAACATGCTATAATAATATTTATATTAACAAAAATATTTAATTAAGAGGAGATTTATTATGAAAGCAAAAAAATCAATACTTGCAATTTTTTTAGGCGCAATTTTATTGGTTGGTTTTCTACCTGCACAAAAATTAGACGCAGCTTGAGGTCCTGGACCAGCTCCAAAACCTCCGGTGGAGGTTACAAAACCAGATCCAGAACCAGCTCCAAAACCTGTTGAAGAAGTGAAGGAGCCAGAAGTGGAAAAACCAATAATCACACCTGATTATAAAGAGAGTGCTATCGATGACAGCAATGTTGATAGACAACCAGGTGCAAAAGAAGTTAATAAAACACCAGTAGTGGTAACACCACCAGCAGTGAAAAAGTATTTAAGAATTTCTTTTACAGTGGGAGAAGACTCATATATGGTAGATTCTAACAAAGTTGAAATGGACGGAATACCATTTATTTACAACGATCGCATTATGATTCCTTTGAGATATGCGGCAGAAGCTTTGCAAATGAAAGTGGAATTCGACGACGAATCCCAAATTGCTACATTC
>JAAZCH010000246.1 GCA_012513395.1 Tissierellia bacterium | reverse complement strand
ACGCTAACTAACATCATAGCAACTAAAATTAGTGCTATTTTTTTATTTCTAATCATAGAAATACCTCCTCCAAAGATTGTAGTTTCATGAAAACATTTTCATGATTTATTTAATTATAACATTCAGATTATTAAAATTCAAGGAAATTTCCACATTTATGAAACCATTAAAGCATATACTTGCAAATTTAATTTTATTAATCAAGTATTTTACAATAAAAATAGTAACATACTATTACTCAAATGAGATAAAAAACTATTTTATTTTCATTTGAAAATAATTTTATTTAGATGAAAATTATAATTAGTAAATATATTTCTTAAACTTTGTTTTCAAAAATAGCGCCTATGACTTGATATGTCTTGGCGCTATTTTGATATAGATTTTTATCTTAAATTATAAAAAGTTTTAATTCCTGAATATTTTGAAGTGCCATAAAGTTCATCTTCTATTCTTAGAAGTTGATTATATTTTGCAACTCTGTCAGTTCTAGAAGGTGCGCCAGTCTTAATTTGTCCTGCATTTGTAGCTACTGCAAGGTCAGCAATTGTCGTATCTTCTGTTTCACCTGATCTGTGGGATATAACAGCAGTATATCCATGAGTTTTTGCAAGCTCAATTGCATCTAGAGTCTCAGTTATGGTACCTATTTGATTTAATTTAATTAGGATTGAATTAGCGATTCCTCTTTGGATCCCCTCTGTCAATCTTTCTGTGTTAGTTACAAAAAGGTCGTCTCCAACTATTTGAATTTTGTCGCCAAGTTTTTCAGTCATTAGTTTCCATCCATCCCAATCATCTTCCGCTAAACCGTCTTCAATGGATATAATAGGATATTTTTCAACTAGTTCTGCATACCAATCTACCATTTCTTCTGAAGTAAGAGTTCTTCCTTCTCCTGGAATACTGTAAATCTTAGTTTCTTCGTCATAAAGTTCTGTAGCCGCTACGTCAAGTGCAATTCTAACTTCTTTTCCTGGTTCATATCCAGCTTTTTTGATAGCTTCTACAATTGTCGCTAAAGCTTCTTCATTAGAACTTAAATTTGGAGCGAATCCACCTTCATCTCCAACTGAAGTATTAAGGCCTTTTTCTTGTAGAACAGCTTTTAAATTGTGAAAAATTTCGGCACAAACTCTAAATCCTTCTTTAAAGCTTGGTGCACCTATAGGCATAACCATAAATTCTTGGATATCTACGTTATTATCAGCGTGTTCTCCACCATTTAAAATGTTCATCATTGGAACAGGTAATGTTTTAGCATTAACTCCACCCAAATAGGTATAAACAGGAAGATCTAATTCGTCTGCTGCAGCTCTAGCCACTGCCATAGAAACCCCTAAAATAGCATTAGCTCCTAAATTTCCTTTGTTAGGAGTGCCATCTAGCTCTATCATAGTCATGTCTATAGCAACTTGCTCAGTTACTTCGAATCCTATTATTTCTGGTGCTATAATGTCATTAACGTTGTCTACAGCTTTTTCTACACCTTTACCTAAAAATCTGCTTTTATCTCCATCTCTTAATTCTACTGCTTCGTGAGCACCAGTTGATGCACCAGATGGAACTATTGCTCTACCAAATCCTCCGTCTTCAGTTAAAACTTCTACTTCTACAGTTGGATTTCCTCTAGAGTCTAGTACCTCTCTACCATATATTTGTATTATACTACTCATTTTAAATCATCCTTTCTAATAAACTATTTCCTGTCATCTCTTCAGGCTGTTCAATCTCCATCATATCTAACAACGTCGGTGATAAATCACAAAGTCTACCACCTGATTTCAATCCCACATTATCTTCAAAATTAAATAATATCAACGGTACAGGGCTTGTAGAATGACTGGTTATTGGTTGACCGTCGTCAGTTAGCATTAACTCACAATTGCCATGGTCTGCAGTTATAAGTGCAGACCCACCCTTTTCTTTTAATTTAGTAATAACTTTTCCTAAATTAAAATCCACAGCCTCTACTGCTTTAATTGCTGCTGGAATTATTCCAGTATGTCCTACCATATCACAATTAGCAAAGTTTAAAACTATTAAATCATATTTT
>JAAZCH010000245.1 GCA_012513395.1 Tissierellia bacterium | reverse complement strand
GCCTTAGTAACTGTTGTCTCTTTAGAAACTATGGACTTACACACATCAATCTTAAATTCTTTATTGTAGGTTTTTCGCATGATATGCTCCTTCTTAAATAGGTAACTTAACTCTGTGTTCTAAAAAGTATAGCATATCCAGAGAAAGCATAAAGTAAACAAACTAACTCCCTGCCTGTGGTAATTTAATAATACCCAGTACATTATCTAATTGCCAAAAACACTTTTTCTCCTTGCTAAGTAATTATTCTTAGTTAGGTTACTTTGCATATCTAAGCTTATATCCCTTTACTCTCTTCTTGTGCTTTCCTAAATCTCTTTCTAAAATGCTTTTGTAGATTCTCATCTACACAGTATATATAGCAGCCTCTCATTCCCCTAGTCATAAGAGTTTTATATATATTACTAATTAACTCCGTTAATTTTTCAGGATTGTCTTTCATGTTTCCTTTACCAGGTCTATCTTTATAATCCTCATAAGAAGCATATACGGATAAGTCCTCATTATCAAACTGAAGATCCTTGCCAACAATCACACCAACATAGTCAAACTCAAGGCCTTGAGATGTGTGAATACAACCTATTTGATTTACCCCATCTTCACTTATAGCCCAAAGGGAACGATCAGCTCTACTATTCCAAGGCATACTAAAATCATGCTCTTCAATGACTACATCTTCTACTTCAGCATTTGGATTACCTTCTTTGACGCTTGTCCATGGCCAGGCGTACCCAGCTAGCATCCTTGCATTCCAACCTTCCTGATTCTTCTCCATAATT
Source organism: Tissierellia bacterium (assembly GCA_012513395.1). Next base: position 4,843 of record JAAZCH010000245.1, on the reverse strand, counting down.
TCTTTTAAAACTTCATTTGGACTGTCCATTATTCTAAATTCAAAGGTGTCTTGGTCCCAACCAGTAAAATTACCTGTTTCTCTAATCTGAAGAACTGTATCCAACCAATGGATAAATCCTTCTGCACCCGAACACCTAAATTGAGCTTTCAGCTCTACTTCAATTATTTCAGAACCATACTTTTCTGCAACTCTCTTTATTTCATCAACAGTGCCAATATCAACTGGCCTAATTCTCTGTGTATCATCAACAAAGAATACATTTACTTTAGAAGCTTTGATTATATCCTCAACTTGATTTATTCCTCTGTATTGGTATGCACCTGCTCCTTTTAACCTATGTGCTTCATCAACTATGAGAACATCAAAAGTATTTGCCTCAGCATCAAAAAATTTAGCTGATCCTGAGAACAAATTCTTAATCCTTCCTATTCCTCCTCTTCTAGTATCCTGAGCGAGTTTTCTTACCATTACTTCTCTAAAAGAAGTGTTGGGTGCAATAAATTGAGTATTTAGCCCTTCTTGGATTAGCCTCCCAAAGGCATTAATTGATACAACAGATTTCCCAGTACCGGGACCTCCGTTTACAATTATTGTTCTTTTGTTTCCGTCTTGCTTGGCAGCAAAAATAATATTTTCAAAAGCTATCTTTTGGTCGTCGATTAGTATGAATTCTTGGTTTCCCTTAAATAAGGAAGAAACATAATTCATAAGTTTCTTTGAGGGTTTAATTTTTCCATTCTCTATTTGATAGAGGATTTCCATGCCCTCGCCATTACCTACATGCTTCTTAAGGAAGCTCTGTAGTTTTTTTACATCTTCCTTAAAATAGACAGGGGCCTCTTTAATAGAGTCTTCATATTGCTTCTCTAATAGGGGTTCTGGATCTCCTTTACTATAATTATGTAAATAAGCACAAGAATGGCTCTTGAGTCTATGGGTTTGAACAGCCGTGTTCATGTCTTCTATAAATTGCCTATAAGTAAAGGCCTGATAAGATGGATGAACTAAGTCTCTTAAGCCCCCACCAATATACGTGTTCACTACATTATCCTTGTTAGTAGAAGTCGCTCTTTCCCATTGTTTGAGCTCTACAATAACAAAATTCTTATCATCCTTATCATTTTTTCCCGATACTATAAAATCAACCCTGCTACTAGAACCGGGTATGGTAAATTCTATTAGAATTCCACAGTCATCAGGAAGCTGAGAATTTCTAACAACTCGTTCCATAAACTGCATAGAATTGGTCCAAGCTCTTCTTTCTGAAGGCGCGGGCCTCTTGCCTAACGCAGATATAAAGGCTTCCTCTATAGATTCCACTATCGTATTTTCATCAACTGAATTTTTAAAATCTCTTGCGTTACTACTGTATAGAATCACTCAAATACCTTCCTTTACAAATCTGTGTATTTATCCTTGCTCCCCCTAGCTTTTTCTATAGGATATTTCTCTCCATTTACCTTTAGTTTTTCTAATATGATTTCTTCCAAATCAATATTTAAATCATTTGCCAGTAGCATTGTGTATATCAAAACGTCAGCTATTTCTTCCTTAATCTCCTTGCTTCTATTCTCAACAGCCTCCTCTGATGGGGTCCATTGGAATATTTCCAACAACTCTGAAGCCTCAAGAGATATTGATATAGCTAAATCCTTGGCATTATGATACTGCTTCCATTCTCTGTCATCCCTAAATTCTAGGATTTCTTTTAAGACATCTCTATACATATAAACCTCCAAAAAATATAATTCAATCCAGATTTATTCCTTAAAGGAACACTTGTCTAAAGTATACAACATATTTAAGTTTTTAATAGATAATGACCTATTGTTTGTGCTTATCTGAATTGACTTTGCCAAGCTCAGTATCTTTGTCCATATAAAGGCGAGGTTGGCCTCCTGTTTTATCCCTAGAGATTGTATGAACTTATCATACATTTGATAAGAAAGAGGGTGAAAAGGAAAATACCAATGCACAAGCTTAGTTAACTCCGCAGTATTATCAAAAGCGGCCTTTATTATTTTTCTGATGAGAATAACACAGATACTAGCACTGTCCAGGCAAACTCCAAAAGGAAGACACATTTCAATATGGAGCCTACGAAGAACTAAAAAGAAAGTACTCCATCAATATCGACCAATTATAAAATAGAAATCAATATTCTGAGACTAAAGGAGCCTATTCCCTTAGCCTAAAAGAGATTTAAATATTAATAAAGGATACCCCTTATGCTTTTCTATTTTAAACTTGGGCTATCCCTTTAGTATTTTCTTTTCATTTTAGTAAAAATAACCAATTTGCTACACTTTATAAAATGTAGGGTTAAGATATGTCTATTAAGATGCATATCCTATAATTACGTATTTTTATCCTCAATCATTTTTTTGGAGATTAATATTTTTTACCTTCATAAAGCTTTTTAAAATCACCATAAAAAGGGTTTTTCCATACTTCGCCTTCAAAAGTTTCAAATGATTCTACTATAGCTTTAAAGTCTGTTACGCTAGTGTGTTCATCTAATAGAAGGCCATAATTATCACCAAAAGTATCTCCAGGAATAGTATTTATATCATTATAATTGACTCTCTTGAGGTAAGAACCATCTGTAAAATCGAATTGGCCTTTGATTTTTACTGGGAGACCATTTTTATCCCAAGCAACAAAAGCTATAATTGCATCTTTTATATCATCATCTGTGTTATTTTTTAAAATAACATTTAGCATATCGGGGTAAATTAATTTCATATCTTCACTTTGTATTATATATTCTGAAACAATTACCGCCAGCTCTTGCTGTGCAATGATACCGTCTAATTCTTCCCGAGAAATCTCCTTATCTGTTTTTAAAATATTGCCAGAGGAATCATCTTCTTGATCCCCATGCTCTTTCGAATCATTATCATTATCTGAACTATAGTTTGCAAATTCTAATGCCTTAAAAGCTTCTTCTACTTCTTTAATTTTTACTTCTACGGAAGAATCAGCATTATATTTTTTACCTTCAAAAAGCTCTTTAAATTCTTTTGTATAAGGATTCTCCCATTTTTCTCCATTAAATGTCTCAAAAGATAGAGCTATAGCTTGTAATCTCGAGATTTTCATGGAGTCTGATAAAGCATAACCATAATCATAACCGAAAACCTCATTTGGCACCAAATTTATATCGCTGTACGACACTCTCTTATAGTAATTACCGCCATAAAAATCAAGCTGCCCCTCAATTTTAATAGGTAAATCATTTTCATCCCAAGCAACAAAAGCCACCTCAGCATCTTTTATGTCAAGAGAGGTGTTATTTCTAATTATAGCTTGTAGCTTACTAGGGTATAAAAAATTTAACTTGTCATCACCCTCAGAAAAAGCTTGGTCTACAACAGCAAGTGGTAGAGTCTGAAGAAGCTTTTCAAATTCATCAACCGAGAGCACACGTGTACCGTCATCCTCAGTCACTGTTACCATTCCCTCGGTAGAAGAAACAACGTTATTTTTGCTCTCTTCTGGCCCAGAGCCACTTGCGCATGAAGTTACTAAGATCAGGAGCACGAGAAACAAATAAAGTAGGTACTTTTTATTTTTCATATTTTCACCTCAAAAGTAAAATTTTATTCTCTCTTAGACATTTTAGCAAAGGCAATAAAGGATAAAATCATTTGAACTATAACGAACATAAAATATAACAAAAATAAAACCATGGACACTGCATAAAGAATTGCTCCAACCAAAACAAAATATCTGTTATTCATAAAGTAGCCCAGAGCATTGAATATTACTCCAATTAAAACCATAATTGCGTGAGGAAATACTAAAGCACTAGCAATAGCTGCTCCAGCAGCTTCTGCGCCATCATTTGAAACGATCCCTCCTCCAAAGTGTTTAAACAAATAAATAACGTATAAAGTGCTTAACACTAGTGAAACAAGAGCTAATTTACTCTTCTTTACTTTCTTTGTTTCTACTATCTCATTTCCCATTATAATCTCCTCAAATGTTCATGTAATTGGATAAATAATTCCTACTTTTTTTAAACTTTTTTAGACAATTTCAAACAGTTATAAAGTTAATTAAAAAGCAAGTTGTTACACCTTAGCTAGGGTTTTTTCTTGGGGAATTTAGTTGTTTTTGTTTCCACAACTGTACCATTATCATATTGCGTAATACTATACTTATTATTCCCATTATCAGTAGCAATTTTAAAGACGCGCCTATTGGTTTTTGTCACCCTAGCAGATAAATTATCTCCTGGTTTTTTTAAAAACCAATTATTCAGAACTGTAAGCATATTTTTAGCCATACCTCACCTCGTTAGTTTCTATATTTGTTTGATATAAATAGTTGTACTCGACAAGATTAATAATGTGCCTAGATAAATTATAAGCTTTCTAAATTAAGTAGATAGGAACTCTTAAAGTTCAAATGACAAATAAATAAATCATTTTTCCTATCCTAAACAAACTTTAATTAAAATAGAAAACTTACAGCGCGGGGCAAGCAAGGAGCATTAGCCACTATTCTATGAATTATCGATTAAAAACTTATATACTTATATTAACACGAATTGTACATCTTATGCGACAACTATTCAATGAGAAAGCGGGAGTTCGTTATACTCTTTTAGTAGTTTGGTATATTAGAGCCTTAACAAATCGTAAAATTTATCTAAGTTGTTTATGTTAATTGAAGAATGTATTGGTCTATATAAGTGGATATGCTATACTTTTTAGAACACAGAGTTAAGTTACCTATTTAAGAAGGAGCATATCATGCGAAAAACCTACAATAAAGAATTTAAGATTGATGTGTGTAAGTCCATAGTTTCTAAAGAGACAACAGTTACTAAGGCT
>JAAZCH010000244.1 GCA_012513395.1 Tissierellia bacterium | reverse complement strand
TTTAAGATTATCAAATTACAATTTTCAAACTTATAATAGAATTTCAAAGCTAAACCTAATACCTTTACTTAATAGTTACTCTAAACCTTCAGAATATAAGCCATTCTGCAATCTATGATAAACTGTATAGCACAATATTTAATTGTGCACCGCTCTCAATTTCCAGTTTTTTTCAATTGAGAGGAAACCAATTTACTACCCTTAAAAACATCATCATCCTCTAGTCACTTCGCTAAAAACTTCTTAGCTTAGATTTTTATGATATTCACAGTGTAGCCTGGTCCGGTTTTTAAATTACAAAGAGTCTTTAATTCTTTGTATAAATATTATACCACAAGTAAAATAATTGTAAACACTTTTTTGAAACTTTTTCTAATTTTTTTTCATTTTTTCTCATTATTATTTTAGACATAAAAAAGAATTGGCTTTGTCTAGCCAATTCTTTTTGTGTTAAGTATTTTATTTGAAATTTAAATGTTTACTTTTGTCATATTTTAAGTCTTTTAATAAATTTAAATCTTTATATACTCGGCAAATTTTTCAAAAGCTCTTCTTCTATGACTTATTTGATTTTTTTCGTGGGTTCCTAATTCTGCAAAAGTTTTATCGAAGCCTTCTGGAATAAATAATGGATCGTAGCCAAAGCCACCTTTTCCTCGGAGACTCGTTGCTATATGACCTTTTAGAATTCCTGTGACAAATTCCGGTTCTTTTCCGTCTTCAACTATTGCAACTGTAGTTCTAAATTCACAAGTTCTCTTTTCATAAGGCACGCCATCTAACTTTTCTAGCATTAATGCATTATTAGCTCCATCGTCATGGTCTTTTCCTGCAAATCTGGATGTATGAACTCCAGGTTCTCCCTCCAAGTAGTCTACAAAAAGTCCTGTATCATCTGAAATTACTATATATTCAGGGCCAATTAATTCTTTTAGTCCTTTAGCTTTTAATAAAGCATTTCCCTCTAGAGTGTTTTCAGTTTCTTCAACATCGAAATCTTCTTGTCCTACTTCTGATTTAGGTAAGATTTCTATATGCAAGTCTCCAATGATTTCTTTTATCTCTTCTATTTTATGTTTGTTATTGGACGCTAGGACTATTTTCTTCATTTTTTATTTCCTCTATCAGTTCTTCAAGTTCAATTCTTTGATCAAAGATTATTTCATTTACGCCAGACTTAGCCAATTTCATAAGCTTGCTAAATTCCTCTTCGTTAAAGGTACCTTGTTCTGCACTACTTTGGATTTCGATAAATTCTCCTTTGTCATTCATAATGACATTCATATCCACTTGAGCTTTAGAATCTTCGTGGTAATTTAAATCCAATAACAATTCATCCTGAACTTTGCCAACGCTTACAGCTGCCATAAAAAACTTCATAGGAAATTCTTTAAGATTTTCTTTTTTGTATAACTTATAAACTGCATCATAAAGAGCGACGAATCCTCCAGAAATAGCTGCACATCTAGTGCCTCCATCTGCTTGAATTACATCTACGTCTATCCAAATTGTCCTTTCGCCAATTTTCGTAAGGTCAATGGAAGTTCTCAAAGCCCTTCCAATAAGTCTTTGGATTTCTATTCCTCGACCGTCTTGTTTTCCCCTTGTAGAATCCCTTTGCTTTCTAGTAGACGTAGATGCTGGCAGCATGGAATATTCGCAAGTTAGCCATCCTTGTCCAGAACCCTTTAAAAAAATGGGAACTTTATTTTCTATCATAGCTGTTACAATAATTTTAGTCTTGCCCATTTCTATAAGTACGCTACCATTAGGATATTCTAAAATATTTCTTTTTATATTTAACCTTCTAAGTTCGTCAGAGTTTCTACCGTCTATTCTCATA
>JAAZCH010000243.1 GCA_012513395.1 Tissierellia bacterium | reverse complement strand
GATAGCAGTATTAAATAATACGTCTTTACATAAACCTAATAATATCGTATAATAATATTCGTGCTATCATAGCTCAGTAGGTAGAGCGCCACATTGGTAATGTGGAGGTCGGGGGTTCAACTCCCCCTGTTAGCTCCAGTAAATACGGCAGAGGATGCCGTTTTTTTATTTATCTTTTTTCACAATACTTTCACTAAAAAATTTATAAAATTGTGTTTTAAAAATCTTTGCTGGGTATATATACGCTAGATGGAATTAGCACTCACAAAGGCTGAGTGCTAATAAAGCGAAGGTGATAAAATGTTAGATGCAAGGAAAATAGCGATTCTAACTGAGATAGTGGATTATTATATAGATTATGCTGAGCCTATTGGTTCTCGAACATTATCAAAAAATCCAACCATCGGTTTAAGTCCGGCTACCATAAGAAATGAGATGAGTGACTTAGAAGAATTAGGATACTTGACGAAAACTCACATTTCATCTGGGAGAGTTCCATCGGATAAAGCTTATAGAATCTATGTAAACTCTATCCTAGATGATGAGATGAAGTTAAATCGCAAGTTTATTAATTCTATGAAAAAGGATCTTATACACGGTAGCACATCGCTAAGAGAATTTTATGAAAGTGCCAACAAGCTACTTTCTCAAAAGACAAATTATATTACTGTCATAATCTCACCTGTTGCTAATTCTTTTACCATTGAGTATGTCAAACTTGAAATGTTGGCTACGAATAGATTTTTATTAATATTAGTGGGAAGTAGAGGTTCGACCTCATCTTATGTATTAGATAATATAGTGATGGAAGAAGAAGAATTCCGATTGCTAGAAGAAAGCCTATTTGACCTACTAGTAAAAAAAGATTTCAATGAATTAAAGAAAGAGCGAGACAAAATTGCCAATTTTACACAAAAAGAAATATATTTAAAAATTTTGGAGATGGCATTGGAATTTTTGGAAGAACAAAATTCTTATAACGTCTTTTTAAATGGAATTGGAAATATATTAAATTTTTGGAGTGGAGATATGGAAAATGTCAAAGCTTTAATCGATTTTTTGGAAGATGATAAAAATCTTATTGAGTTTAGTTTACAAAGAGAGATTGATAAAATACTTGACATCCGTATAGGCGAGGAAAATAAAGATGGAATTTTGCAAGAAACTTCTGTGATAAGTTCTAATTATGCAAATACAACTGGAAATTTGGGGAATATAATACTCATAGGACCGACGAGAATGGACTACAGAAAGCTAGCGAATATTCTATATAATTTTTCTGTAACACTAAGTGGATTATAATAAAATGTCAGAGGTGATGATGTGCAAGAAAGAGATGAAAAAAGGGTTGAAGATTTAGAAGATATTGAAGATGCTGATTATGTCGTGTTGGAGAAGGGATCTGAAAACCTAGAAGAAGAAGTTAAAGAAGACAATGATTCAGAAGTAGAGGAATTGAAAAATCAATTAGTAAGATTATCAGCCGATTTTGCTAATTACAAAAAAAGAATTGAAAAAGAAAAAAAGGAATACATCGAATTAGGAGTTAGAAAATTAGCCCTTGATATGCTACCGGTTCTTGACAATTTGGAACTGGCATTGAATTCCATAGAAGAATTTGCAAAAGACGATGAGATATTTAAAGGAATTACTATAATCGACGACCAAATTCTAGAGGTATTAAAAAAGAATGGAATCGAGGCTATTGAAGCTAAAGGGGAAAAGTTTGATCCTAATCTTCATCACGCCGTAGCGTTAGTAGAAGCTGAAGAAGGCGAAAGCGATGAAGTGGTAGAGGTATTACAAAAAGGCTTTAAAATAAATGATATAGTTATTAGACCATCAATGGTCACAGTGTCAAAATAATTAATTAGATATAGGAGAGATGAAATAATGGGAAAAATTATTGGAATTGACTTAGGTACAACTAACTCAGCTGTTGCTATTATGGAAGGTGGAACAGCAACAATCGTTACAAACGCTGAAGGTAATAGAACAACTCCTTCTATAGTTGCATTTACAAAAGAAGGAGAAAGACTTGTAGGAGAGACTGCAAAAAGACAAGCTATAACAAATCCAGAAAGAACAATTTCTTCAATTAAAAGAGAAATGGGTTCTGACTATAATATAGAAATAGACGGAAAGAAATATACTCCACAAGAAATTTCAGCTATGATTTTACAAAAATTGAAAGCTGACACAGAAGCTTATCTTGGAGAAAAAATTACAGAAGCTGTTATTACAGTTCCTGCTTACTTTACTGACTCACAAAGACAAGCTACTAAAGACGCAGGACAAATTGCAGGGCTGGAAGTTAAGAGAATAATCAATGAGCCTACTGCAGCAGCACTTGCTTATGGAATCGACAAAGAAGATGGACAGCACACTATTATGGTATATGACTTAGGTGGTGGTACATTTGACGTATCTATTTTAGAAGTAGGAGATGGAGTTTTTGAAGTACTATCAACTAGAGGAAATAACAAACTAGGTGGAGACGACTTTGACCAAGCGTTGATAGATTATATTGCACAAGAATTCATCAAAGAACAAGGAATTGACTTGAGAAATGATAAGATGAGCTTGCAAAGAGTTAAGGAAGCTGCAGAAAAAGCTAAAAAAGAATTATCTTCAGCACTGACTACTAGCATAAATCTTCCATTTATCACAGCAACTGCAGCAGGTCCAGTTCACTTAAATATGGATATAACTAGAGCTAAGTTTGACGAGTTGACAGATCATTTAGTAGAAAGAACTGTTGGACCAGTTAACGATGCTTTAAAAGACGCTGGATTAAAAGCTACAGACATCGAAAAAGTACTATTAGTAGGTGGTTCCACTAGAATTCCAGCTGTACAAGATAGGGTTAAGAAAATAATCGGAAAAGATCCACAAAAAGACATTAACCCAGATGAGTGTGTAGCTATAGGTGCTGCAATTCAAGGTGGAGTTTTAAGCGGAGACGTTAAAGACTTATTACTTCTAGACGTTACTCCATTATCCCTAGGACTAGAAACTATGGGTGGAGTTACTACAAGATTGATAGAAAGAAATACAACTATCCCTACTAAGAAATCTCAAGTGTTCACCACAGCAGCTGACAATCAAACAGCAGTAGATATTCATATTCTACAAGGTGAAAGAGATATGGCAAGAGACAATATTACTTTAGGTAGATTCCAATTAGACGGAATTGCGCCTGCAAGAAGAGGTGTACCACAAATTGAGGTGACCTTTGATATTGATGCTAACGGTATCGTAAGTGTAAATGCTAAAGACATGGGAACTGGTAAAGAACAAAGTATTAAAATTACTGCATCTTCTAACCTTTCTAAAGAAGACATAGACAAGAAGATTAAAGAAGCAGAAATGTATGCAGAAGAAGACAAGAAAAATAGAGAAGCAATTGAAGTAAAAAACAATGCTGATTCAGCTGTATATCAAGCAGAAAAAACTTTATCAGAATCTGGGGATAGTATTGACGCAGAAGACAAATCTAATATTGAAACTGCTATAGCAGACTTGAAAGCTGTTATTGAAAGTGATGATATTGAAGATATCAAATCTAAAACAGAAAAACTTCAAGAAGCTTTCTATGCAGCTAGTGAAAAAATGTATCAACAACAGCAACAAGCTGAAGCTGGCCAAGAGCCAGAAGGCGAAACTGTAGAAGATGCAGACTACGAAGTTGTAGACGAAGAAGAATAATTAAACTATAATAAATAATGCAATCATAGCAGACTCTAGACGTCTGCTATGTTGCTTTATTTTTTTACCTTTATATAATATAATTATTTTAAAGTAATATTAGGGAGTTTTTAATGAGAGATTTTTACAACATTTTAGGGGTGGACAGGAATGCATCCACCAGCGATATAAAAAGGGCATACAGACAAGAGGCGAAAAAATATCATCCGGACTTGAATCCTGGAGATGAAGAGGCCGAACATAAATTTAAAGAAGCCACTGCAGCATATGAAGTTCTAGTCGATGAAGACAAAAGAAATATCTATGATAGATATGGTGAAGAAGGTTTAAGAGGAGATATAGGCTCTGGAAGTTATTCAGGTTTTGGAGATATTTTTGAAGATTTGTTCGATATATTTGGAGGATTTGGCGGCCAAGCCAGAAGAAATCCCAATGCCCCTACTATGGGGAGCGACGTCCAAACTAGAGTGGACATTTCTTTTAAGGACGCTATGTTTGGCGTAGAAAAAGAAGTAAGAATTCAAAGGGAAGAAGCTTGTAAAACTTGCGACGGAAGAAAAACAGAAAATCTTGATTCAATAAAGACTTGTCCAACATGTCATGGAACAGGAACTGTAAGAACTGTAACCCAATCTTTTATGGGTCAAGTGATGCAAACCATGACTTGTCCAGAATGTGGTGGAACAGGAGAAATAATCGAAGAGCCATGTAAAGATTGTAGTGGTTCAGGTAAAGAACGTGTTAGAAAAACTATAAAGGTCAACATACCCAAAGGCGTGGACACAGGATCTGTAATCAGCATCCAAGGCGAAGGTAATCATGGACAAAATGGTGGTCCATCAGGGGATTTGTTGATATTTATTAATGTGGAAGAAGACGAATATTTCAAACGAAGAGGTTCTGATTTGTTTATAGAAATCCCTATTTCATATCCTCAGGCAGTCTTGGGAGATAAAATTAAAATTCCTACTATAACAGAAGTAGTGGAAGAGAGAATTCCCAAAGGTACAGAATCAGGACATGTCATCAGGATAAAGGGCAAGGGAGCACCATTTTTACAAAGAAGTGGTCATGGGGATTTGTATGCTACTTTAAAAATCCATGTGCCAAAAGAAGTAAGTAGTGAAGAAGAAGAATTACTAGAACAATTGAGTAATCTTCATGGAAAAGATTTGGAAAAATCTAATAAGGGATTTTTTAGTAAAATAAAGGATTTATTTGACTGATGGACAAATGGACTGAACTTACAATTACAACAGAATATGACAAATGGATTTTTCTAGAAAAAGAATTATACAATCATGGATTTTACTCTTTTGAACTAATAGATCCAAGAATGGACCAAATTGATAATAGGGAAGGTCGATGGGACTTTTTTGACGAGGACATTTTTAATGATGTCTATGACGGGATAACAGTTAAATTGTATTCACAAGAAGATTTTAATGAATTTGAAGATTTGCTTCAAACTATTTATGAAGAAGATTTAGGTGATGCAAACCTAACTGAAATTGACGATGAAGATTGGAAAAACAATTGGAAAAGTTTTTATTCTACGATGGAAATCGGAAATAAGTTTACCATTAAACCTACTTGGGAAGAATACTCCAATGTCGACAATCGACATGTAATAGAGATAGATCCAGGGATGGCATTTGGAACAGGCGGTCACGAAACTACGAAGATGTGCCTTGAACATCTAGAAAAATATTTAAAACCGGGTGATGACGTCTTAGATATAGGAAGTGGCTCAGGGATATTAGCGATAGCCTCTAAGTTTTTAGGAGCCGATGTCGTAATTGGAACAGATTTAGATGAAAAAGCTGTAGAGATTGCAAAAGAAAATGCAAATTTAAATAATGTAGAAGTAGAATTTATAGTTAGCAATCTTTTTTCAAATGTAAAAAATACGGCGGATATAATAGTGTCCAATATTGTAGCTGAAGTTTTGGTTTTGCTTCTTGAGGATATAGATAAATATCTAAAACCAGGGGGGTATTTTATTTCTTCAGGAATCATTGAAGAAAGAGCCAAACTAGTAGAAGATGCCCTTATAAAAAATAATTTTGAAATTATTGAAAAGACTATTGATAATCAATGGGTTTCCATAGTTGGGAGGTTGAAAGATGCATAGAATTTTTGGACAAGATGTAAATATCGATGGGGAACTATTTATAATCCCTGAAGATGACCAGTTCCATATGGATAAAGTTCTTAGGTTCAAAAAGGGCGAAATATTTGAAGCGGTTGTAGGAAATAAAATATATGAATTGATATATATAAACACTGAGACTGCTAGGATAATCTCTCATTCTAAAATTCAAATAGATATGAAACCTAGTATTAATCTATTTTTTGCGATTTTAAAAGGAGATAAAACAGACTTTGTACTGCAAAAATGTACTGAAATAGGTGTTACTAATTTTTATCCTATGATTACTATGCGAACTATTCCAGATATTCGTGGAAAAGAATTCGATAAAGTTGGAAGATGGCAAAGAATAGTAAATGACGCCAGTAAGCAATCCAAGGCGAAGTATATTCCTAAAGTTCATCATCCAATAGAGATAACAGAAGTATTAAATCATATATATAGAAATGACTTTTCTATAGTACCTTATGAAGAAGAAAAAGCTACGACTATAAAAGAAGCTTTGGATAAATATAGAGGCGGTGACATAAACATTATTATAGGACCTGAGGGAGGTTTTGAACTAATCGAAATATTGACATTAAACAAGGTAGGCGTAAGGTCTGTTTCCTTGGGAGAAAAGATATTGAGAGCAGAAACCGCTGCTATTGTAGCCCTATCTAATGTAATTTATGAACTTGAATTATAATAAAGTAAAACTTCACACATTGGGTTGTAAAGTTAATCAATACGAAACAGAAGCAATTTCAGAGATTTTTGAAGAATCAGGCTATGAAGTAGTCGAAGAAGAATTTGCAGATATTTACGTAATCAATACCTGTACTGTGACGAGTCTTTCAGACAGCAAATCCAGACAGATGATACGAAAATTTAAAAGAATTAATCCCCAGTCCACTGTTGTGGTTATGGGATGCTATTCCCAAGTAGCTGATAAAGATGTAGAAAAAATTGAAAGCGTAGATGTAATAATAGGAACTACTGAAAGAAATGAAATTGTAAATTTAGTTGAAGAATTCCAAACTACGGGACAAAGAATTAATATTGTAAGGGATATTACTGGTGACAACACATTTCAACCAATAGATATAACAAATCTTAGGGATATGACTAGAGCATACCTTAAGGTTCAAGATGGATGTAATAGATTTTGTTCCTATTGTATAATTCCATATGCCAGGGGGAATATTAGATCTCGAGATCCAGAAGATGTTAGGGCTGAAGTAATTAAGCTTTCAGAAAATGGATATCAAGAAGTAATTCTTACTGGCATTCACATTGCTAGCTATGGCAAAGACAAAGATAATTTGAATCTCATAAACTTAATTGAATCCATTCATGATGTTGAGGGTATAAGTAGAATCAGATTGAGTTCAGTAGAACCTAGACTGATTACAGAAGAATTTTTAATTTCTTTAAAAAATTTTCCGAAATTTTGCGACCACTTTCATTTATCGTTACAAAGTGGATCCAATACAGTTTTGAAACGAATGAATAGAAAATATACCAGGGAAGAATATTTAGAGAAAGTAGAATTAATTCGAAAATTCTATCCAAATGCTGGCATAACCACAGATATAATAGTGGGATTTCCAGGAGAGACAGAAGATGAGTTTCAAGAAACTTTGGACTTGGTAAAAAAAGTAAAATTTTCCAGAGTGCACATTTTTAAATATTCCAAGAGAAAGGGAACGCCAGCAGCTGAAATGACAGATCAAGTTCATGGGGATATTAAAAATGAGAGAAGTAAAATTCTGTTTGAGCTTACTAATAGGTTAAAAGAAGAATTTGAAAGTTCATTTATTGGAAGAGCTCTTTCAGTTTTAGTAGAGAGAAAAATAGAAGACAATTATTATGGACACACTTCCAATTATATGGAAATTACATTTAATTCTGCAAGAGATTGTATTAATGATATAGTAGAAGTGGAGATGACAGAATACAAAGACGATAAGCTTTTTGGAAAAATGAAGGGAGAATATCATGAATGATTGCATATTTTGTAAAATAGCAAATGGAGAAATTCCATCAAAAATTGTATATGAAGATGATAGAATTATAGCCTTTGAAGACATGAATCCCCAAGCACCTACTCATATTTTGGTTATTCCCAAAAAACACATTGCTCATATAGACGAATTAGAAACTAAAGACAATGAGTTGATTGGATATATTTATGAAAAGATTGGAGACTTGTCAAGAGAACTAGGACTAAAAGAAGGGTTCAGAGTAGTTCTTAACAATAAATCCCATGGTGGGCAGACGGTAAATCACGTACATTTTCACTTATTGGGTGGAAGAAGTCTTCAATGGCCACCAGGTTGATATGAAATTAGCTGATGTCTTAGGACATCAGCTTTAGTTGTATTGGAAATAAAATGAAAGTCTTTTAAATTACTAATTGAACTGCTTTAAATGGAATATATTATATGATAAAATAAATTAGAGGTGTGTAATTGTTTATAGAAGCTATAATAGGTGGAATAATCCTTGGAAGATTGCGAAGTGGGAATATTTCAGCTCTGGAAAATATTAAATTTAAAGGCTGGAAGTTCTTAATTGCCCTGCTGTTAATAGATTTGGGTCTTAGGTTTTACATCGTCAAATCATCTTCCAGTCTAGGTTTGGCATTATTTAACTACTATCCTATGTTTTCTATTATATTTTACTTACTGACCATCGTCATTTTAGATCTAAATAAAAATTTAAAATATTTACGGATAATACAAAGCGGATATGTGCTTAACCTGCTGCCTATGCTAACTAATGGTGGGAAGATGCCGGTATTGGAATCTGCCTTAAAAAGCATAGGGAAGTTTGCCGAAATAGAATTATTGAAAAATAATGCATTATTGACTCATAAATTAGTAGACGATACGACAAAATTTAGACTTTTAGCGGATAATATTCCTTTTCCGTATTTTATTCCGAAAGTAATTAGTATTGGAGATATAATTTTATCAATAGGATTGATGCTTTTTATCTCTCATTACATGACAATTGGGAGAAAAGTTTCCCATAAAAGATAGATAATGGAGGGTATTTCATGGAAACTGTAACTGACTATTTTTTCCATGCGATTACAAATATTAGAATTCAAGATATCATAGATATCTTAGTAATTGCGGTAATTATATATAAGATTTTAGACTTTTTGAGGGAAACTCGTGCTGAGCAATTAATCAAGGGCATAGCTATCCTTCTAGTTTTAACGGAAGTAAGTAAATGGATGCAATTGTACACAGTGAACTATTTACTTAGCAATTTCCTAACGGTAGGAGCTTTTGCGATTATCGTCGTGTTTCAACCTGAATTAAGGAGAGGCTTAGAACATCTTGGCAGATCTAGAATATTTCCCAAAAATATTTTAGACTTACAAAAAACAGATGCTTCTGATACCGTTGAAGCTATTACTAGTGCTGTAGCATCTTTGGCAAGACAAAAAATTGGAGCCATAATAGTAATAGAAAGAAGTGTAGGTTTAAAAGATTTAATTGAAACAGGAACGACAATAGAAGGTCTAGTGACTCCTGAATTACTAATAAATATCTTTATTCCCAACACTCCATTACACGATGGTGCAGTAATAATTAGACATAACAAAGTTGTAGCGGCTGGATGTTTTTTACCTCTTTCTGATAATATGACAATTAGCAAAGAAATGGGAACTAGACATAGAGCAGCTTTAGGCATATCTGAAAAATCTGACAGTTTGTCCATTGTAGTTTCAGAAGAAACTGGTGTAATTTCAATAGCAGAAGCAGCACAAATTTCTAGATATTTAGATGTGGAAACACTGGAAGGAATATTGAAAAGAATATATTATACAGAAGAAGAGCCTGAGAATTTAATGAGCTTGTGGAGAAGTAATAATGGATCTAAGAGAAAGACTAAGTAAAAATAAATTAAGCATAAAGTTAGTGTCTTTGATAATGGCTGTATTTTTGTGGTCTTATGTTATGGGTGTAGTTAATCCGGTAAGACATATTGATTACCGTGGAGTAGAGGTTCAATTTACAGGTACAGAGTATATCAATAGAGAAGGACTTTCCATCTTGAGTCCACAAAATCCAAAAGTAAATGTTAGGGTCGAAGGCACAATGTCCGAATTAAGTAATATTAGCACAAGAGAAAATGGGATTGTAGCTGAAGTAAATTTATCAGGAGTAAGACCAGGAGAAAACGTAGTTAATATAAGCGTAACTATAAAAGAGCAAACTGGTAGAGTTAGGATTATCAACGTAGAACCATCTCAAATAGTTGTGAACATTGATGAAATTGTAACAGAAAACTTAGAGATTTCTGTAGAGCCACTTGGCAATCTACCTGAAGGTTATACATTAGGAAATGTAAGGGTAATTGACAATTATGTACGAGTGACTGCGCCAAAGACTGTTCTTAACCAAATAGGAGAAGTTGTAGTATTTCCTGTGATTTCAGATAAGACGGAGACATTTATGATAAATTCTCCAATAATTTTCTTGGACAAAAACGAAAATGAAATACAAAATCTGAGTTCTAATATTGAAACGGCAGATATTGAAATTCCTATTTACAAATTGAAATCTGTCCCCATAAGACCATTGGTTACTGGAAGCATTGGGCAAGATGAAAAAATAACGAATATTAGAGTAGCTCCTGAGAATGTAATTATAAGGGGTAGTACGAAAATAATTGATAGCATTTCATATATAGAAACTGAAGAAATAGTTCTTAAAGATTTGGTAGGTGCAGAAACCCATGAAGTAAACTTAAAGCTTCCTGAAGGTGTAACTTTGCATGACCCTGGCGTGGATTTCAAGTTAGAGTATGAGTATATTAACAATGTCCAAAAGAGCATAACTGTTCCAAAGGAAAATTTTTATATTAAAAATGAAAATTCCAATTTGGAATATACAATCAATACAGAATTTGATAGTATAAACGTAATTATCTATGGCGAGTCATCACTTATTGATGGATTAACTGGTGAAGATATTCGAACCTTTATAGATGTTAAAGGATTGAGTTCTGGTGAATATGTGCTAGAATCTAGTATAGATAGTATTGAAGGCGTTGCATTGAGAGAAAAGAATCCAAATTCCTTGTCGGTAATTATTAAAAATAAGGAAGAAGTACAAAATAATGAAGCTGGAGCTCCTCAAGAAGGAGAAGGTAGCACAAATAATGATGGAAATTAATATTAGTGGAGGTATTAAATGAGATTTGTAGGCGAAGGTTTGACGTTTGATGACGTCTTATTATTACCAGGAGCATCTGACGTAGTTCCAAGAGAGACGAATTTGAAAACTAATCTAACTAAAAAGATTAGCTTGAATATTCCCCTTATGAGTGCAGGTATGGATACTGTCACTGAGAGCAGAATGGCAATCGCAATAGCTAGACAAGGTGGAATAGGAATTATCCACAAAAATATGAGCATCGAAGAACAAGCAAAACAAGTAGACAAAGTAAAAAGATCAGAGCACGGAGTAATAACAGATCCATTCTTTTTAAGTAGAGAAAATACTTTGAGAGAAGCAGATGCTTTAATGGGACATTATAAAATTTCAGGTGTACCAATAGTTGATGAAGATGGTGTGCTGGTAGGTATACTTACAAACAGAGATATTAGATTTGAAACAGATTTTGACAAAACTATCGACGATGTAATGACTAAAGAAGGCTTAATTACAGGAAAACTTGGAATTACTATGGATGAAGCCTTAGACGAAATGAAAAAGTACAAGATTGAAAAGCTTCCATTAGTAGATGAAGATTATAAATTGACAGGGCTAATAACTATTAAAGATATTGACAAGATGAAGCAATATCCTAATTCTGCAAGAGATGAAAGTGGGAGACTTCTTGCAGGCGCTGCAGTAGGTGTAACAGGAGATGTAATGGAAAGAATCCAAGCCCTTATCGATGCTGGTGTAGATGTGGTAGTTATAGATACGGCTCATGGACACTCACAGAATGTTTTGAATCACGTGAAAATGATTAAGGATAGGTTCCCTGAATTACAACTTATAGCAGGAAATGTAGCAACAGGTGATGGCACAAGAGCACTTATAGAAGCAGGAGCTGATTGTGTAAAAGTGGGTATCGGACCAGGATCAATTTGTACAACTCGCGTAGTAACAGGAGTAGGTTCGCCTCAACTGACAGCTGTTATAGAATGTTCAAAAGTTGGAAAAGAATACGGAATTCCTGTAATAGCAGATGGTGGAATAAAATATTCTGGTGATATTACTAAAGCTCTAGGAGCAGGTGCAAATGTAATTATGGTGGGCTCATTATTGGCTGGTACAGATGAGAGTCCAGGGGAAGATATTATTGTAGAAGGTCGTAGATACAAAACTTACAGAGGAATGGGTTCTTTAGGAGCTATGGACTCGGGAAGTTCAGATAGATACTTCCAAGAAAAAAATACCAAGTACGTACCAGAAGGTGTAGAAGGTAGAGTTATTCATAAGGGTAGAGCAGAAGATGTAATTTACCAACTAATGGGCGGACTTAGATCAGGTCTAGGTTATGTCGGCGCAAAAGATATTCCTACATTGCACGAAGTGGCTACTTTTATAAGAATTACCAATGCAACACTAAAGGAAAATCATCCACACGATATCACCATAACAAGGGAGTCGCCTAACTATACAAGATAATTAGAAATGTATATTTAAAAAATAAAATATAAGTTTTAAAATATAATCTTTGGCAACTTTATAATAATAAAGTCGTCAAAGATTTTTTGTTAAGAAAAGAATATTATTAATGCAAAAAATATATTATATTAACTTGCAAATAAATTCCCATCAAGTATAATATTATTCATGTGCCATAGTTAAACACTGATGTTTAGGGCTTTAACTATAAAGCATAAATAATATTTTGGAGGATAGCATGTTAAAAAAATTAGGATTATTGCCTAGACTGATTATTGCAATAATACTAGGTATTATTCTTGGAAAGGTTGCCCCACAAATTATCATCGCAATTTTGGCAACATTTAACGGACTGTTTGGTAATTTTCTAAACTTCGTTATACCATTGATAATCGTAGGATTTGTTGTGCCAGGTATCGCAGATTTAGGAAAGGAAGCAGGTAAAGCATTGGGAATCACAGCTGGACTAGCATATGGTTCTACTGTTGCATTTGGAACATTGACGTTTTTTGTAGCTTCTATGTTCTTACCTACATTTATAACTTCTAATGGGGCTGCTTTTGATCCCACAGCAGGTGGCAAAGAAGCAGTAGCTGCAATTTTTGAATCACCAATGGAGCCATTGTTTGGAGTTACAACTGCATTAATTATTTCTTTTATTTTGGGAGTCGGGATTGCTTCGTTGGATAAAGGTGAGGTACTTAAGAAGGTAGTTCATGAATTTTCGGATATAATAACTAAACTAATTGGAGTGGTTATAATACCTTTACTACCAATACACATCATGGGAATTTTCGCCAATATGTCTTATACTGGTGAAGTTGAAAGAGTATTAGGTGTGTTTGCCAAAGTTTTCGTAATGGTTATAGTATTACATATAGTGACGATTTTTATTCAATATTTAATCGCAAGCTTAATTGGTGGAGGAAGTCCTATACACAAAATTAAAACTATATTCCCAGCATATATGACAGCTATAGGAACTCAATCATCTGCTGCAACAATACCTGTAACATTAAATCAAACTTACAAAATGGGCGTAGAAAAAGGAGTAGCAGATTTCGTAATACCTTTGTGTGCAACTATTCACTTATCGGGAAGTACGATTACATTGCTCAGCTGTTCAATGGCCATTATGTTACTTAATGGAATAACCCCAACCTTTGGAGCCATGTTGCCATTTATTTTAATGTTAGGTGTTACTATGGTAGCAGCACCAGGAGTACCTGGAGGAGCTGTTATGGCTGCTTTAGGTATATTGGAAACCATGCTAGGATTCACTCAACCTATGTTAGGCTTGATGATAGCATTATATGTAGCTCAAGATAGTTTTGGTACAGCTTGTAATATTTCTGGAGACGGAGCTATTGCAGTAATAGTAAATAAAATTTCTGGCCATGAACTTCGTCCAGAAGCGTATGATGAATTAATTTAATAAAATATATAATTAAATGCATTGGGATTTCTATATCTCAGTGCATTTATATTATTTTTTGTTGTTGAAAACATTTTAACTATCTGTTAATATATCGTTGTGTTGAAAAGTTAGCAATATTAAGTGAGTTTAGCTAATTTTCGACAAAATAATATGAGGAGGATAGAATTTTGAAAAAAATTGGTTTATTGCCACGATTGATTATTGCAATTATATTAGGTATTATCATTGGTAAAGTTGCGCCAGCAATTATTATATCTATATTGGTAACATTTAATGGTCTCTTTGGAAACTTTTTAAATTTTGTTATACCATTGATAATCGTAGGATTTGTTGTACCAGGTATTGCTGATCTAGGCAAAGAAGCAGGAAAAACATTGGGAATCACAGCGGGATTGGCATATGGTTCTACTGTAGCTTTTGGAACACTTACTTTTGTAGTAGCGTCCATATTGTTACCTAAATTTATTACAAACGGTGCGGGGGCTTTTGATCCAGCTTCGGCAGGTAGAGAAGCAATTGCTGCAATTTTTGAATCTCCAATGGAGCCACTATTTAGTGTTACGACAGCTTTAATTCTTTCATTTATTTTAGGAGTTGGAATTGCTTCTGTTGAAGGAGATACACTAAAAAAAGCAATGCACGAATTTTCAGATATAATAACTAAACTTATAAGCGTAGTTATTATTCCACTATTGCCGATTCACATCATGGGAATTTTTGCTAATATGTCTTATACTGGTGAGGTAGAAACTATAATAAGCGTATTTGCTAAGGTATTTGTAATGGTTATTGCACTACATTGGATTACATTGTTTATTCAGTTTACCATTGCTAGCTTTTTTGGAGGAGGAAATCCTGTATCCAAAGTTAGAACCATGTTCCCAGCTTATATGACAGCTATCGGAACCCAATCATCAGCAGCGACTATTCCTGTAACATTGAATCAAACTTACAAAATGGGTGTAGAAAAAGGTGTAGCAGACTTCGTTATTCCACTTTGTGCGACAATTCATTTATCAGGAAGTACAATTACTTTACTTAGTTGCTCAATGGCAATCATGTTGCTAAACGGAATAACACCAACATTTGTAGAGGTGCTTCCATTTATTCTAATGCTAGGTGTTACTATGGTAGCTGCACCAGGAGTGCCTGGAGGAGCTGTTATGGCAGCTTTAGGAATCTTAGAAACTATGCTAGGATTTACACAACCTATGCTTGGTCTTATGATTGCGCTTTATGTAGCTCAAGACAGTTTTGGAACTGCATGTAACGTAACTGGAGACGCAGCAATCGCAGTAATTGTAAATAAGATTACTGGTCATGAATTAAAACCAGATTCATACGAAGAGTTAATTTAGTATTAATTTTAAAAGAGAAGTGGCAGTTGCTATTTCTCTTTTTTATTAGGAAGAGGTAAGAATGGAATATAATAAAAACAATCTTAAAATAATTAGTGAAGTTGAACTTAATATTTTAAATGAAATGGAAAATGATGTAGATTTAATAATAAACTTAGACAACAGAGTAGTAAATATTAGTTTAGAAGATGCTCCCAATTACATAATAAATAGAATTCAATTAACTGAAGTGAAATCTATATTGATAAGACACTCTCTTGTAGATGGAAATAATACAGCTACTATTCATTTTTTACGAGTAATAGATCTCAATTCTTCGTTGATGAATTTTTCTTTAGATTATAGTAAAATATATATAGAAATATTAAATGAAGATTATTCATTAAGCTTCAATATAAGAAAGCGAGGTTTGGCATTTGAAAGTTAAGATTAACAATTCAGCTGAAATCATAGGTCGAGTTCGAATAGGAAGTGGGTCTATTGTCGCCCAAGGGACGATAATTAGATCAGAAAATGACTCTATTAAAATTGGCAATAGTTCTTTTATTTTAGAAAATACCACAGTAATCGGTACAGAAAAACATCCTGTTGAAATCGGTTCGAAAACCGTTTTCGGTCATAAATGTACAGTAATAGGCGCAACACTTGGAAATTTATGCGAGGTAGGAAATTGCACCACTATTTTAGAAGGAGCTGTGATAGGGGATAATTGCATATTTGGTGAAGGTACTTTAATACTTCCCAATACAGTAATTCCAGATAATTCAGTGGTATTAGGTAGACCAGGAAAAATAATAAGAAAGACAACAGATGAAGATTTAGAAATGATTAAACGTATGCGAAGTGGCAATATTGAACTTCTTCCTTATGAAGAAAATATTATAGAAAATATTGGAGTTGATGAACCTTTGGCTAAGATATATGAATTTAATGGAAAAGTTCCTAAAGTAGGAGAGACGACATTGGTAATGGGAAGCGCTGAGATAACTGGAGATGTTGTAATTGGTGAAAGTTGCTACATAGCTTCTGGTGTAAAGATAGTAGGAGATAGTCATGGTCCGATTATAATTGGAAATAATGTTCAAATCCTTGAAAACTCCGTATTGCATTTACTTCCAGAAAACCAATTAATTTTAGAGGATAATGTAGTTATAGGTCCAAACTCCATGATACACGGTACAATCATAGGAGAAAATACCATCGTAGAGAGTTCATCTATTGTATGTGATTTTAGCAAAATTGGTAAAAACTCTTTGATAAAATCAGGTGCGTTAATTCCTCAACGTAAGGAATTTGAAGATAACGATATACTAGAAGGATTTCCTGCAAAAAGCATTGGAAAAAACAAAGAAATTCTTGAAAGACCTAATTGGATAAATAGATAAATTAAAAAAACAGACCCACTGTACAATAATGTAAATAGACATATTGTTCAGTGGGTTACTTATTATCTAAACTATAGATTTCAATTGCTTTTGGAATAATTGTGATTTTAGAAGGCAGGGGAGAAGCTTTGTCTCCGTCTAGGTCTGTATTAATTATTTCTTCATTACTTTCGATAAGAATTTCTTTAGTTTTAAAATATTTAATCATTTCATTTTCAAAAATATTTCCTCCTATTAAATCAGGAAGTATGCCAATTTTTTCAAATAAACTAGATTCTTTTAAAATAAATAGATGTAAATAACCATCATTTTTTTCAATGCCTTTATTTATTAATGTGAGTTTTGATAGAGCTGTTGAAAGCATTATCACCACATGACTGTAGTCTCCTTCGATGTTTTCTCCGTTTACATTAATACTCATGTGGTAATGGGAATTTTTAACGGCATCTCTAGCGATATTAAATGCATATGCAAAAACAGAAAATGCTGATTTTTCTTCAACTGGAGTATTATGTAAAGACTCAGGTACATCGCCAATTGAATATATCATATTGAAAGTTTCTTTATTAGATCTTCCTATATCGATAAATTCAGTTTTGTTGAAATCTATGTTATTTATTGCAGCTTTAGGATTTTGAGAAAATTCCATTATCCTAGAAACACCGTTAAAAGTTCCTCCTGGTATAGCGCCTAATATAGGTTTCTTTTCACAAGATGCATCCATAATTCCTTGGACCACTTCATTTACTGTTCCGTCTCCTCCCAGTGCAAATACTGAGTGAACGCCATTTATACATGCCTCTGTAGCAAAAAGGATAGCGTCTCTTGGTTTTTCAGTGGCTTGAATTTCTACGCTGTCGAATTCTTGTAACAATTTATTTTCTAAATATTTAGTTAGTTCTCTAGTTTTGCCTTTTCCTGCAACTGGATTAAAGATAATTGTAGCTTTTTTCATATATGCTCCCACAATAATTAGTATAAATATTATATCACATGGATAATTTAACTCAATATTTGCCTACGTACTGGATTATGAAACTTAATTTCACAAAAATAAAAAAATTCAATAAAAATAGCCAGAAATAATCTGGCCAACAAAATGTTGATAAAGGTCTCCATATCATTCTTTTTCGAGTACCCTCGGGCCGGCGGGCCATATACGCTCAAAAAAGAATGATATTCCGACCTTAAAAAATATTTGTCATCAATTTAATAGCCAGAAATACTTTGGCTATTCATCAGTTTTAATTTATTTTAATTTACCTGCTACATCCAGCAATCTATTAGTTTGGTGTCTAACTGCGCCTTCAAGATCATTTGCAAATCCTTCTCTAGTTGCTGTTCCAGAAGATCCATATGGATTTCCTCCAGCAGCGAATACGCTATCGTCTGTATATCCAGTTGGAACGATTATAGCTCCCCAGTGCATCATTGTATAATATATGGTTTGGATAGTCATTTCTTGGCCACCGTGATCATTTTGAGCTGAAGTCATAGCTGAAACAACTTTGTTTACAGTTTTTCCTTCTCCCCAAATTCCACTTTGTGAATCCAAGAAATATTTCATCTGTGAAGCTACATTTCCAAATCTAGTAGGTGATGAGAATAGAATTGCATCAGCCCATACTATGTCATCACTTGTAGCTTCTTCTACATCTTTTGAATCTTCCAAATATTTAGCCCAACCAGGATTAGGATTTGAAGTATCCATTAACTCTTTAACTTTTCTCAATCTAACTTCAGCACCATTTTTCTTTGCTTCATCCTTAGCCCATTTTGCCATTTGGTAATTATGACCTGTCATACTGTAATATACAATTAATAGTTTTGTTTTTTCCATTTTTATCTCCTTTTAAAAGAATAATTTTTTTCTAATTATTTTATATTTACCTTATGAGGTACACTTTTAAACAAGATATTACTAATTTGAGATAATTTAATAAAAGATTTTACTAAAGATTTATTTTATTTACATAAAAATAAATAAAGAGTATGATATTACAAAAGGTGGAGATATTAAAATGAAAAAAATTGTAATTGCAATTCTTATAATTTTAGCTGCGGTTATTTTGTATTTTTATTTTGGATTAAGTGGCAATCCCATTTCCAAAGAATTGGGAAAATATAGTGTGGAGCAATACATAGAAGAAAATTATCCAGGAGAAGATTATAATCTTACAGATATATCTTATAATTTTAAAACTAGTAAATACGAATTTACATATAAGAAGCCAAATTCTTTAGACGAATACTTCCATATTTATACTGACTCCTTGGGTCGAATAAAATACGACGATTATGAAGAAGTTGTAAGTAACAAATGGAATACTTACAATCGTTTATATGGGGAAATAAAAAACCAAACGGACTTTATTTTTAATGACATAATTGATGTAGATGATAATAATTATGGATATATAGGATTCAAATACAAGGAAGGTTTTGAAAAAAAGCTAATTCTAAATCAGGAATTGGATATAAGAAATCCTCCTTTGGAATTGGAATTAGTTTTAGTTAAATATGATTCAGTTGTAAACTATGAAGCTTTAGCTAAGTTGCTAATTCAGATTGAAGATTCTTTAATTGAATATGGAATTAAAGCAGATTATTACGATGTTGTATTGAGAGAATACAGATTTTTGGATAAAGAAGATGGCTTGCAAGTGTACGCATATGGTTTGAAGTATGAAGACTGGATTATTTATAAGGAAGATATTGAAGAATTGGCAGGATTTTTAAAAGAATATAGAGAAAATTGGGATTCAGAAAACTTAAATTAAAAAAATTAAATTGCAATTATATTTAATTCGATATTGTGTAGAAAATATAAAAATGATATAATTCCATTTAGATTATAATAATTAGAAGATGAAAATGAGGAAAAAAATTTCAGTATTATTTTTATGCATTGTTTTAACTTTTGCATTAATTGGTTGTAATAAAGAAAAAGTTGTTGGGCCAGATGCGCCTAAAGATGTGGAAATAACAGATACGGCAGAAACTCTTACTGGTGTTGGAGAAGGGTTTAATGGGGATGTAGTAGTAGAAGTAATTAGGGATGGAGATACCATTTTAGATGTTAAGGTAATCGAAAATGAAGAAACTCCAGAAATAGCAGGAGAAGCTCTAAAAGATATTCCTAACAGGATTGTAGAAGCTAATTCAACTGAAGTAGATGCTATCTCAGGAGCTACAATAACTAGCAAGGCGATAATGTATGCAGTTAATAATGCTCTAGATCCGGAAAAATATCCAGCACCTTCAAAAGTTGTAGAAGAGCCTAAAGAAGTGGAAACAGTATCTGCAACAGGAATTTACCAAGGATTTGGATTAAATAATACGGGCAGAAAAGGTCCAGGAAAAGATGATACTGATACACAAGTATGGAGCACTAATCAAATTGCCGTTCATGGATTATTTGATGAAGATGGAAAAATTTTATACTTATTAGTAGACCAAGTTGAGGTTGCAACGCCTAATTACGATGGTGATGGAATGCCACAATTTATAGGTTGGCCAGGACAAGTATATAATTATGATTCAGATCATGATGGCAAAGTGGATGAGCAACTTACTTCTACAGAAGAGCTTTTCATAGAAGACTTTGCAGCTTGGGCGACTAAGAGAGAACGTGGAGATGCTTATAGAATGGGCAGTGGAACATGGGCAAACCAAATGGACGCATACCAAGAACTATTCACAGGGAAAACTGTAGAAGAAGTGGAAGAGTGGTTTACAAAATACACATCAGAATTAAATGGCAGACCACTTAAAGATGGATCTGACAAACCAGAAGATAAGGCTAAATACGATGCATTGACAGATGAAGAAAAAGCAATGCTTGCAGATGTTACAACTTCTGCTACTATGAGCTTAAATGACAGCCATGGAGATATTGTTTCTGCAATAAAAAACGCATATGAGAATAGAAAG
>JAAZCH010000242.1 GCA_012513395.1 Tissierellia bacterium | reverse complement strand
ATTTCAGACGAAAAATTAAAAGAAATTGAAATCTATTACGGTTCTCAAGTCTTTTACGGCTCCAAAATAGAATCTAGAATGATAAAATCTGAAGATAAATATTATCACCAAATAGTATGTGACGGGAAACCAGCAGTTTACGCAATGACAAAATGGGAGAATTAAATGAAAACTATAGGAAAAACAAAAAAAATTGCCTTAATAGCACACGATGCTATGAAGGATGAAATGATAGAATGGGCTAGAGAAAATAAAAAAGAATTAGAAAAGCATAAATTGTGCGGAACTGGAACTACATCTACTTTATTAGAATCTAGAGTAGGCTTAGAGATGGAAAAAATGAAATCAGGTCCATATGGTGGGGATTTGCAAATAGGAGCTAAGATTTCAGAAGGAGAAATAGATATGATAATATTTTTCCACGATCCCCTTACAGCTCAACCTCACGATCCAGATATAAAGGCTCTTTTAAGAGTAGCTACTCTCTATGACATACCTATAGCGTTAAATAGAGGAACTGCTGAATTCCTAATGTCTTCCAAATATTTAAACGAGGAATTTGAAAGAAAAAATATAGACATGAAAGAATTGGCGAAGAAAAGAAGAGAAGAATTTAAAGATTTAAAATAATATAAAAATATTTAACTCAAGTTGAAAAAACTTGAGTTATTTTTGTGAAAATGAGCATAATAATATTATAGAATTGTAAAAAAAGAAGGGGGTAATGCCAGTTTATGATAAGAAGAATTATTCCTTTAATTATTATTTTCTTATTATTCTTTACCACTGGATGTGAAGCGATACTGCCGAATAATATTGAGGTAGAAAATGACATCGTGGAAGAAAAAGATAGATCTCCTTTGGAACAGGATATTGTCGAAGGGGAAAACTATTATGATGTAGAAGAAGTGGCGGAATATATTCACTTATACAAGAAATTGCCACCTAATTACATCACTAAATCAGAAGCAAATAAAATAGGATGGTCAGTAAAAGATAGGAAAGAACTAGTCATCGGTGGGGATGAGTTTGGTAATAGAGAAGGAATTTTACCTGATAAAGAGGGGAGACAGTATTATGAAGCAGATATTTCTGCAGGATATACTACTCATAGAGGCCCTTTACGTTTAGTTTACTCTAATGACGGACTAATTTTTTACACTGAAGACCATTACAAAAATTATCTACAATTATATTAATGGAGGAAAAAATGAAGACATTTATTCTAGACGGCTATCAATTTAAAACGAGAAATGACGCCTTTGAATATTTAAATTCTGTATTTCAATTTCCAGATTATTTTGGAAAAAATCTGGATTCGTTGTGGGACGTTTTAAGCGATTTAAAAGATACGAGGATAGAAATAATTAATGCTAGACAAATTCCCAAACATCTCCAAGGGTATGGGCTTAAGATTTTGGATATATTTGGGGATCTGAATGGATATAGAGGGGTAGAAGTAGAAATGCTTTGGTAATTAAATGATTGGAGGATGTTATGGAACTAAAAAAATACGAAGATAATATGATAAGGTGGCGTAGACATTTACATGAGAATCCAGAGTTGCCATTTCACGAATACGAGACATCTAAGTATATAGAACAAGAACTTAGAAATGTAGGGATAGAGGAGTTTTTCAAACCAACTGAAACTTCGCTAATAGCTAGAATTAAAGGAGCTAAACCTGGTCTTACTGTAGGACTTAGAGCAGATATCGATGCTTTGGCAGTTTGTGAAGAAAGAGATGACTTGGATTTCGCATCCAATGTAGATGGAGTAATGCACGCTTGCGGACATGACGCTCACGCTGCTATGCTTATGGCTGCAGGACAATATATTTTTGAGCACAAGGATGAACTAGAAGGAGAAATAGTTTTAGTATTCCAACACGCTGAAGAACTTCCTCCAGGTGGCGCGATAGAAATTATTGAATCAGGCGCTTTAGATGATTTGGATTTTATATTTGGTCAGCACGTTACGAGTATGCTACCCGTTGGGTCGGTGGCACTAAAT
>JAAZCH010000241.1 GCA_012513395.1 Tissierellia bacterium | reverse complement strand
GTTTATTTGACATTGATTTGAGTACTCAAAAAATAGGTGGATATGTTTTTGATGGAAAAAAAGATGGTAATCCAGTAGTAATATATGATTATAATCAATTCAAAGATGCAAATATTGATGATGTATTTTTAAATAATATTGGAAGGCATATTACGAGTAAAATGAGATGTGGACGCGTATATATTGTAGCTCCATCAAATCGAGTGGATTACATAACTGATTACGAGGAAGTTGATGATATCAGATATTACTTTCTAAAGATTCCATATCAGATTATTAAAGAATTGCATCAGAAAGATTTCAAAAAGTTTAGACAACCTAAATCTAAGAAAGATGTTAATGCTTTAGATGAATCGATTGGATTTTCTTTTAACAGAACTCCAGCTGTTGAAAGTAAGATTTCAATTGTTAATGATAAAGTAAATATTATAATCAGCAGCTTTTCATCAGAAGAACCGCGATCAGCGAAAACTAATGCAGAAAAAGAATTGTCTGGTTTTGATTTATTGTCAGCAGTATTTATAGATAAAAACTATAATGGAAAAGAATTTATAATGACAGATTCATTTTTTTGCGATGAAATAAAAACGAAAAACAATAATCTTGTTATAGAAATTGAAAAGGCATCAACAGGGAAAACTGTTATGGTTGTTTATACAGATATATTTGGGAATGATCTAACAGAAAGCTTTACATTATAAGGGAATATGATAATGCAAGATAAGGGGATATGATAATGCAAGAAATAAAATCATTTAAGCAATCAGAACTTGTTTTAAAAGTTAGTACTGTTTATGACACCACAAAATTGGATTATAAAGCGTGGATGCCTTTCATTGATAGATTATGCGGTGATCGTACCTATCAAAAAGAAGCGATAAAAAATGCAATACTATACTTGGCTTCTGAAAACTACAAAACAATATTGGATTTAGCAGAACAAAATTATAACTCAAATAATTGTCTTAGAGAGAAATATGCATCGTTTGAAGATTTTTCTAAAACACTTCAAATGCGAGAAAAATTGTTTGCAAATATTGACTTGGCTACTGGTACAGGCAAGTCATATGTAATATATGGAATTGCTCAAATTGCGCTTGGATTAGGTCTAGTTGACAATGTATTGGTACTTTGTCCTTCACTTACAATAGAATCGGGGTTAAAAGAAAAATTCGAAACATTAAGTGGGGATTCGGGATTAAAAGCACTTTTGCCAATGAATGCAATTATAAAAAATCCAAGTATTGTGACAGCAAATGAAACAGTTAAGAAGGGTGATTTGTGTGTGGAAAATATTCATGCTGTTTATGAAACTACAGGTTCTTCTATAGAAGATAGTTTTGTAAAGAAGGGACAACGTACGCTGGTACTGAATGATGAATCACACCATATATTTAATAAAACATCTGGAACTACAGCTGATGAATCATCAATAAAAAAATGGAAAGGATTTTTACTTGAAAAAAAATATGGGTTTAAGTATATTCTTGGATTTACAGGAACTGCTTATGTAGATGATGAATATTTTTCGGACGTAATTTATCGATATTCATTGAGGAAAGCAATTGAAGATCGTATTGTTAAGAATGTTGATTATGTAAAGGAAGATGAGAGCCGTAGCGATGACGAAAGATTTCAAAAAATATATCAAAATCATAAAGACAACGAAGAAAAATATCCTCTAATAAAGCCTTTGTCAGTCATGATAACTAAGGATATTAGTCATGCAAAAAATTTATATGGAGATTTTTTGGGATTCTTAGCAAAACAAGAAAATAAGACTAAAGCTGAAATGGAAAATAAGGTATTGATTGTTACTTCAGCACGCGAGCATAAGGCAAATATACCAAAACTTAAATATGTTGATGATGCTACAGACAAAACAGAATGGATAATTTCAGTTTCTATGTTGACTGAAGGCTGGGATGCTAAAAATGTATTTCAGATTGTTCCGTGGGAAGATAGGGCATTTAATTCCAAATTATTAATTGCGCAGGTTTTAGGTCGTGGATTACGCATTCCTAAGGAATATCAGTCTCCACAACCTAAAGTTGTAATTTTTAATCATAAGGCATGGAGCAGTAAAATAAAAAAACTTGTTGATGAAGTCCTAGAAATTGAAACAAGAATAAACAGTACTGTTTTAACAACGGGAGAAAGAGCAAACTATCACTTTACAGTTAAAAATATAGATTATTCTACTGAACAAACTGTGATTGAAAAGAAAACAGGGTCAGATTCCATAGATTTTACAAGATTGATAAAAGAAGGTATTGCTTTAGAATCACAGTCTGTCGAGATTGAAAAAGTCACTACATATGAGTCAGTATTCGGAGGTTTACCTAGGGAACGAAATTATGCTATAAAAAATGTTACATGGTCAATCGATGAAGTAATCGATAAACTTTATGAAGAGTTTGAACAAAGAGAGTGGGAAGGAAAAGCTCTTAAACTTGGTGATGACGAGTATACTCAAAATAATCTACCTCCGCGCGAGACAATTGAGAATGTAATCAAATTGTCGATGGAAAAACGTGGAAATAAAGGCGATGATATTGTCGAAACGAACGTACACAAAATACTATCTGCTTTTACCCCGCTACTACGAAAGAAAGCAAAATCAATAGTTTCAAAATCCATCGCAGGAGATATTTTTGATATATCTACAAAAAATTTAAGTAAACAATCTAAAAGTGTTAGTATGTTGAGGTGGGAGAGAACTGTCTTTTTATCTAATAATTGGAAGGCAGAAATAAATGATGTTGAACAAAAAGCTATCATAGAAGAAATATCAGATGATGAAACTTTACCAGTCTCTGCTTGCCGTAGGGATATAGATTATTGCTTATTTAAAACTCCTGTAACCACTGTATTGACTTCTTTCAAACCAGAACGAAAATTTGTTGACTTGTTATGTAAAAAAGAAAATGCAGATTTTCTCTCTGCATGGGTTAAATCACAAGATCGAAGTTTTTATGAAATTGAATATAGCTGCAAATATGGTTCGGGGGCATCTAAATCAAGAAAGTATTATCATGATAAATTTAATCCTGATTTCTTTCTGAAAATTGAAAAAGATGAAGTGTTATATTTTCTTGTGATAGAAATTAAAGAAGATAAAGATGATTGCGAAGAAAACAAGGCGAAATATCGCTATGCCGTTCAACACTTTGAAGTACTCAATAATAGATTAAAGAATGATGAAATAAATGAAAAATATATATTTCATTTTTTGTCACCAAGTGGATATGGAACTTTTTTTGATCATCTAAGGGATGGCACAGTTTTAAATGGTCAAGAATATTTCCGATGTGAACTTGAAAATCTACTGGAAATGGTTGATGAATAAAATAGTGATTTATTATTAAATTTATAAAATTACTATTTTCTTTTATCGCTTTGAGTACATTTTGAGTACAAAAAAATCGGCAAATGAAAAATATCGACACCAAAAATAAAATTAAGAACCTTAACGCACAGGAAATAAACAGAAAAACGTTAACGCAAAGTCCCATGAGACGAGTTTGAGTAATGTTCCGCTAGTTAATTTGCTCCCAGGTCCTCGTCGCTATGCTCCTGCGGAAGGTCGCAAATATAATAGTGGAACATTAGAGAAGAGGGATTTGTGTGCATCTAGCGTTTTGCGTGTGTGATGCATCGCTTTTCCGGGTTACTTTTTATGGGTCCGCTTACGGATTATGGTAATAGCCTTATCCCGACTGTTTTGCC
>JAAZCH010000240.1 GCA_012513395.1 Tissierellia bacterium | reverse complement strand
TGCTCCAAGACTTACAACTTGTGGAATAGCATTTAAACCAGCAGCTTCTAGTCTATTAGGACCTGCATTTAATACTCCGTCAAAAAGTTCATCGCACCACTCTGTCGTGGTGATGTCCAATACGCCTTTGAAAAATCCATTCTCCACTAAATTTTCCATAGTTTTTCCGCCAGTTCCAGTCGCATGGAATACCAAAACTTCATAACCTTGTTCTTCCAGATACTTCATTGCAGAACTGACTGCTGGTGTAGTTAATCCAAACATACTAGCTGCTATCAACGGCTTATCGTCTGCTTCCAGTTTAGTTTCATAATTCACCATTCCTACAAGGGCGTGGACTGCGTTGTTGAAAATTTGTCTGGAGATGATATTTAAACCTGCCACGTCTACAATAGATGGAACCATGATAATATCGCTAGTGCCTACATAGGGACTGGTGTTTCCTGATGCCATTGTAGAAATCATAATCTTAGGAACTCCAATGGGCAAATTTCTCATTCCCGAAGTCGCTATGGACGTTCCGCCGGAACCCCCTAGAGAAATTACTGCGTCAAATCTTTTCTCTTCAAATAATTTGGGAAGAGCTACACTCATGGCATGGGCTAAAATTTCAGTGGCATGTGCCCTGTCGTTTTTCTTTACTATTTCAGAAATATCTTCTCCTACCAATTCAACTAATTCTTGATTAGTAAAATCAGCCTTGAATTCACTTTCAAAAACTCCAACATCCACCACAAAAGTATTGAGATTTAATTTTTCAATTAATTCCTTGATATAGAAAGTTTCTTGTCCTTTAGTATCTAGCGTCCCAATCACGCATACCGTTTTCATAATAAATCATCTCCTTATATATAATATCGAAACATAGTTATTATCATATTTACCCCAAATATTTTCTTTTATTATTGACTTTAAATTTACAATATAAAAATCACCTTTCAAAAATTTTTTCAAAAGGTGATTTTAAAGTTTTTAAAGTCAAATATCAAAGATAAAGTTCATTTCAACTTTTCACTTTTAATTTTAAACTCTTAACTATTATTTATTCTCTTCCGCGTCTTAATACTTTACCGGTTCTTTGGCCAGTATATTCTCCCTTTTCTACTGTTACTCCACCATTTACTATTACGTATTCTATTCCTTCTGGGAATTGCACTGGATCTTCGTATGTTCCCTTGTCTATTACAGTTTCTGGATTGAATATGGTGATGTCAGCGTAGTAGCCTTCTTTGATAGCTCCTCTATCCTTTAGGCTAAAGGTAGTCGCTGGTCTTAAGCTCATCTTGTTTATAGCTTCTTCAAGAGTAAAGTTTCCTTCTTCTCTTACGTATTTACCAAGAACTCTTGGGAATGAGCCGTAAAGTCTCGGGTGAGGTTTACCTGGACTTAGTAATCCGTCTGTACAGACATTCATCTCAGGTCTGCCCATGAACTTAACGACATTTTCTTCCGTTGCGTTGAAGTTAACCATGCCTACTGCATTTTCTTCTTCCATGATGATGTCGAATGTCGCAGTGTACTGATCAGTTCCTCTTAGTTCAGCAAGTTCTGTAAGGGAAAGTCCAACAGCATCTTGGTTCTTATCTGTAACTACAGAAGTTACGAATATTCCATCAAAGCCCGCGAAATCTATGAAGCTGTCCCAACCTTCGATTCCATTTTCTATATCGTGTTTCATTCTTTCACGATCAGCTGGATTTTTTAATCTTTCGATTAATTTATCTGTTCCGCCGTCGTGTGCCCATCCTGGAAGTACAACTCCCAGCATTGTCGAGCCAGCAATGTATGGGTATTGGTCAAAAGTAACTTGAATTCCTTCAGCTTGCGCTTCTTCTATAAGCTTAATCATATCGCCAATTTTGTCCCAGTTTTTCTTTCCACATACTTTAAAGTGGGAGAAATGAACTTTTACTCCTGACTCACGACCGATATGGATAATTTCTTCCATGGAGCTGATTATGTCATCTGCTTCAGATCTTTGGTGAGTTACAAAAACTCCACCGAATTCAGCTACGACTTTACACATTTCGATTATCTCTTCAGTCTCACAATATGCACATGGCATATATATTAATCCTGTAGATAATCCCCATGCTCCTGCTTCCATTTCACGTCTAGTGATGTCTCTCATCTTTTGTAATTCTTCTTCAGTTGGGAGTCTATTGTCAAGACCCATAGCTTCCATTCTAATATTTCCGTGGGGAACTAGATAGCACATATTAGGTCCTGGCTCTACATCTTCAATCATCTTAAGATAATTATCTGTATTTTCATATTCCCAGTTAATTTCGTCGGAAACTCCTTCTAGTCCTGCAAGATTTTTTCTCCAAGGGCTGATGAATTCTTTTGGCAGTGGAGCCATGGAAATTCCGTCTTGTCCTAAAAATTCTGTCGTAACACCTTGCATAATCTTAGGAAGTACTTCTGGTTTTACCAAAACATCCAAGTCACTGTGAGAGTGTGTATCTATAAATCCTGGAGCTACTATTAAACCTTCAGCGTCGATAACTTTTTCTATGCCTTCCTCGTTTAAGTTTTCTCCGATTTGTTTTATTTTATTATCTTCTAATAAAATATCTCCTTTATATCTTTCTGCACCAGTACCATCTACGATTAAACCATTTTTAATTAAAATTGACATATTTCCTCCTGTGTTTTTTTGTTAATTATTCGTCCGCCATTTTCAGTCTTGGAAGTTTTTGTCCGCCACTAGAAATGTCTATCTTAGAAATTATATAAATTGCCGCAAGTGCCACTAATCCACCTGGTACGATTCCATTTAATCCAAATGGAGATTTCAATACGAAAATCCAAACTGCTGCTACAACAGTACCGATTAATATTGCATAGAATCCACCCTTTTCAGTAACGTCATCTGCAAATAATCCAAAGATAAACGCTGCGAAAGGTCCAGCTGATCTAAGTGCAAAGGCACTCATCATAACGCTGATAATATTTGATCCTGAAAGTGCTACTGCTACTCCGAATATCGCAGCTGCAAACATAGCAACTTGAGATACTAAAATAGCTTTTTTCTCCTCTACTTGGTCCTTTGCTATATATGGTCTGTACAAGTCATTTGAGAACATTGTCGCTGTTCCAATCATATTTCCTGATGCTGATGAGATAGTAGCTGCAACTACCCCTGACAATACTAAGCCTGCAATAATTGGATGAGCAAACTCTACAGTTGCTGCTGCTAGTGCATTTGTTTTAGGTCCGTCTGCAAATCCTGGAATAGCTACATAAGCCATCAAACCTATTAAAGCTGGAACGATACCATATGCTGCTGAAATAACTCCTGCCATAACAGAACCTGTTAAAGCTGTTCCTGAATCTTTTGCTGATGCAAGTGTTTGAACAATTTCTTGTCCTGTTGTAAATGTCATGAAATACATTGCAATATATCCAAGTATCGTAGGAATTCCTACTCTCAACATACTAGTAAAGTCAAATTCACCAGCTGAAGCTGCACTCATTTCGTTTGCTCTCGAGAAAAGGTTTCCTAATCCACCAATAGCAGGGTTACCTGACATGATGAACATTGCAATCGTCATTCCAACCGTGATAAACAATACGTGCATCATATTTGCCGATGCTACTGATGCGAATCCGCCAATCATTGTATAAACAAGTACTACTACTGCTGTTATAAGTACTGCCGTGTTATAGTCAAATCCTGTAAGTAAATTTATTATAGAAGCTGTTGCGATAATTTGCGCTCCCGTTGCCATAAACAGTGCCAAGATGGATGTAATAGCTGTAATTATGTGAGATCTCTTACCGAATCTCATGCCGATTACTTCTGGAACAGTATTAGCTCCTGCTCTTCTAAAATATGGTGCGATAAATGAAATCAATACGAATCCAATACCACCAGCGATAACGTACCATGAAGCTGATAAACCAAATCTATAAACGTTGTTTGCAACACCTGTCGTACTTGCTCCACCTGTGTTCGCTGCGAATAATGTACCAGCCAGTGCCAAAGCACCTAGAGATTTACCTGCCATTAAGAAATCTTCAGCTGTTTGCTCTTTTGCTTGTCTTTTTTGCTTAGCTGATGCTACTAATCCAATAACTACTGTAAGGATTAAGTAAAGAATAATAACTATCAAGGTTTGGGTTGTGTTTTGCATAATACACTCCTTTTAAAATAAAATGTTTTCCCTATCCATTAACGTACGTAAAAAATAATTGCTCTCCGCCCTTTGGGCAAACTTAGGAACTGATTTTTAGCTCCTAAGTTTTTATAAATAACTTTCTATTTTGCTGAAAGTTCTTTAACTACATCTAGTAATACATTTGCACCTGCTATGAGGTCTTCGTCATTTGTCAATTCATTTGGATTGTGACTGATGCCTCCAATGCTTGGAACGAATATCATTCCTACATCTGCTATTCTTGCTATCATCTGTGCATCGTGGCCTGCTCCGGAAGTCATTCTTCTTTGAGATAGTCCTCTGGCTTTTGCAGATTTCTCTACGGTTTGTACAATCTTTTCGCTAAATGTTACTGGGTCAAATCTTACAAGTTGTTCTGATGTAATATTTACTTCGTCTTCTTTAGCTAAATTTTCC
>JAAZCH010000239.1 GCA_012513395.1 Tissierellia bacterium | reverse complement strand
GATGTAAAATGAAACTTTAGGACAGGGAGATTTTATGAAAAATAAATTAAATTATCTAATCATATTAGTGTTGTTATTGATTTTTGTAAAAGTATCCTTAGATGGATATGGATTTTATAATATCACGGAAGAAAATTTAAAAGAACATTCTGAAAGTACCTTTTCTGAAGAAGAGCTTCCCGTAGAATTTGTAAAAACTATTACAGCTAATAATACGAAGGTGCTTATTTATAAAAATGCTGAAGATGTTTTTGTATTTGATTATATTAAAAGCTTCTTCTCAGATAAGTATAAATTGAGATATGTTTTCTCACATCAAGAAGAAAATGAAATAAGATTTATGTCCCAGGCTCCTTTATACTACAATAATATAAGCATAAATACTGAAACTTTTGAAGCTTTGATTGAAGAAGTACCTAATAATACTTTTCGTAACTCTATTCTTAAACTTATCATCCTTATTTCCATTTCTGAAGCTTTAAGAAGATATAGGAAGAAAAAGGAAAAAGAATCATAATTGATAATGACGCCATCTATTTAGAAGGCGTCATTTTACTTTGATAAATATCTTTTTAATCCCAATCCACGCGAAGCACCCTATAGCTCCCATAGTTCCTAATTTCCCACCGATTCCGTTGTAAGCAGAACTGGCGATGATGAAAATAATTCCAGTGATTAGAGATATAGCTGCCATTTCTTTGAAATTTTTAGCCTTTGTGGCATCTACCATTCCGGCATAGGAAACGCATGCCCCCACCGCTGCCAAGGTTCCTCCAAGTTCAGGAAATAAAAAGGGGAAAATCAACCCCGATAACAAAGTCACTACAGCCGAGCCTACGACGGCTCCTTTATTAAATGTGTGAGAGATGGCATATGTGCTGACTCCTGCTATTACAGAAACTATTAAAATAATAAACTTATCCATATCATCACCTACCCAAATATTCCCAAAATAAATTTAGTAATCCAAGTAGAAAGCGCCGCAGTTGTTCCACCTTTTCCACCTACACCTGCGTAAATTTCGCCTGTCATAAGAATAACCAAACCTACAATTATTCCTCCAAGGCTAGCAGCTCCTAAATTAGGAAGTACACCTAATGAACTCATGCCCACAAAAGACGAGGTAAAAGTCATTCCCGCTAAACTTTTGGGTAAAATTAACACAGCTATTACACCTACAATTCCGTTGGCCACCACTGGCCCAAGACCTATACGGTGATTCAAATACCAAGTAATCGTCACTGCAAAAAATGCACAAGTTAAGACACTATAGCTCTTGTGCAACTTTTTCCCTTCTCCATGTTCCATCAATTCCTTGTAATAATCCTTCAAGCCAATGAAATAAAATATTGCAATAAAACCCAAGATTCCCATTAGAAATCCATTGTCCGTACTTTTTATTGAAGAAACAATTAGCCCCAGACCAGTTCCTATAAATGCAATTAATCCAAGAAATTTTCTCGTATTATTTTTTAAAAACAAATCCTTCATGTTCATCACTTCAAATTAAACAAATAATTCTTTTAATAATTTAATTTCAGCTTCGTATCCGTCTAATTCATTGGGCGTTTCCAAATTAAAGGGTAAATGTCTTAGTTTTGGATGATTGATTACTTTTGTAATAGTTTCTATCCCAAGACTTCCCTCGCCAATTTTTTCGTGACGATCCTTCGCTGCACCTAATTCGTTTTTGCTGTCATTTAAATGAATTGCGTGAAGTTTTTCCAGTCCCACAATTTTATCAAACTCTTCCAAAACTCCATCTAAATTATTTTTAATATCGTATCCCGCTTCGTATAGGTGACAGGTATCTAGACATACGCCGATTTTGCTTTTCAGCTCCACGCCTTCAATAATTTCTGCCAGTTCTTCAAATTTAGATCCTATTTCCGTGCCCTTGCCACTCATGCCTTCTAATAAAACGATGGTGGTTTGGTCTTCGGTCATAATTGTATTTAGAAGTTCGATGATTAGACGAATTCCTTCTTCCACTCCCAAGCCTGTATGAGAACCTGGATGAAAATTATAGTAATTTCCTGGAAGATATTCCATACGCTCCAAATCATCTGCCATGGTTATTTTTGCAAATTCTCTAACTTCTGGTTTTGCTGATGCAGGATTTAGCGTATATGGTGCATGGGCAACTAATTTCCCAAAATTGTTTTCTTTTAAAATCTCTCTTAGTTTCATAGCATCTTCTGGATCGATGGCCTTCGCCCTAGAACCCCTAGGGTTTCTGGTAAAGTACTGAAAAGTGTTGGCTCCGATTTTCAAAGCAGTTTTTCCCATAGCTTCAAATCCGCCAGTAGTAGAAAGATGACATCCTATTGTAAACATAAATTCCTCCCATTCAATTAATTAATATTTCTAGTATATCATAAAGTTTTGGTTAATCTATATAATAGATAATACTAAAATATTTAAATTTATTTATCTCGACAAAAAAATAATCCAAAGCAAATCTTCGGATTATTTATAAATTTCTTTTCTATGTCCTACTGCCAAAACAATTAATTATTAAATAGCGCGTATGTTGATTGGAAAAAATTTCTGTATTTTATTTGCAGCTTTTTTAAAAAACTAGATTCTACTATATCTTCTTTAATTACTAAATCACTGGCGTGGACTTGTTCTCCGTTGACGTAGTAGTTGATACTTCCCACTGCTGCCCCGGAGTTCATAGGTCCTGTGATAGCTTTTAGATCTGTAGTATAGGTCACGACATCAGATTTCTTTTTTAAAATTTCCACTTCTTCAAATGGATAAATGCTGATGTCTTTAGGTTCTAGGGATTCATTGGAAACTGTTTCTATGGGAATTTGGGTTTCTCCTAGAATTT
>JAAZCH010000238.1 GCA_012513395.1 Tissierellia bacterium | reverse complement strand
TAAGAATTGTTCTAGAAACCTTTAACGAAGAACACAAAAAAGACATCTATGACACTCTATTCGAAGCAGGATACAGAGAAGCTCATCAATAAACCAAACAAAGCGCTTACAAACGTAAGCGTTTTTATTTGTGGCTTCAATTATTTCGACTTTGCCGAATGGCGTAGGGGATGCGTTCCTACGCATACCGACATCGCCAACGGCGATGCTGACACAATCAATAACGCAACTCCCAACGATAACGCCCAACCCATTCAATCTGCCCGACCTAGCCGTATGGCAACTCTAAACTTTACACTCTTAACTTTATACTGTCATTGCGTCCCCTACAAAGGCCGCAGGCAATTATTAATTACTACTTACTAATTACTATCTAATAATTACTAATTATCACTTATTATCCAAATAAAGTCCAGATCTTAATATATTTTCGGCCTTTCCAATAATTTCTTTCGCTTCGTCTCCGTTAACAATTGCAACCGAACTGGCAATGTAACTGCTCAAAGACATTGGAGCTATTAAAGATTCCTTAACTCCTCCTCCGTAAACGTGGGTTGGAAGGATAACATCTCCAAAATCCCTAATCTTTTCAATATTATTACTAGTTATAATAATTACCTTTCCCCCATTTGAACTCACCCACTTTATAATATTTAAAGTATAAAGAGAATATCTAGGGAAGAAATAAGCAATCAAGACGTCTTCTTCATTGGAATTGACAATGTCCTTTGGATACATTCCTCCAACTGATTGCAAAAGATCCACATTATCCCTAACTTGTCCCAACCTTAAAGCCATATAAAAGGCTAGGGCAAAAGAGTCGTTATATCCTGTTATATAAACTTTTCTGCTCTTCGCTATTAAATTGATAGCCTCCTCCAATTTATCCTTAGGTATGGACTTAATGGTGTGTTGCAAATTTTCAATATCCTTATTAATAGAAGACTCAAATAATTCAGAAATATTTTTGTCCTGAACTTTACTTAAAGTCTTTTGAGCATCAAAAGGGTCGTCCAAAGCAGCAAATTCCCTTAAAGCCTCCTGCATCTCCGAATATCCGCTGTAACCCAAATCTCTAGCAAACCTAATAATGGAAGTAGTGCTCGTGTTTATCTTGTGAGCAAGTTCGCTAAGAGTGTCGTAAAGTATGTAATTACTATTATTTAAAATAAAATCTGCAATTAATTTTTTTGAAGATGTAAAAGAATCGTAATTTTCATATATCAATTTTATTATAGTTTTCATTGTAAAATCAACCTCCAAGTACTATGGATATTATAACACAAAAGTCCATTTTACAATTCTTTTACAAATGTTTGAAAAAGTTTTCCTAAAAACTGTTGATTAAAAAATATTATATGATACAATATGTATTAAGTAATACATAATACATTTTGTATTGAGAATTATACTGGAAAGTTGTTAAGTTAATAAGGAGGATAAAATGGCAAAACAAGAAAAAGTAGATTTCATTTACTTAGACGAAGAAGACATGATTGAAGC
>JAAZCH010000035.1 GCA_012513395.1 Tissierellia bacterium | reverse complement strand
TAACCACATAATGTGATAGAATTTATATGGAGTTGATTTTATGAATATTAATTGGTATCCGGGTCATATGAAAAAGACTGCGGATTCTATACGAGATAATTTAAAAAAAGTAGATGTGGTTTTGGAACTTATAGACGCTAGGGCTCCTAGAGCTAGTGAAAATCCTATGATTCCAGAATTAATCGGCGATAAAACTAGAATTTTAATTTTTAATAAAGGCGATTTGGCTGACTCTAGAGAAAATGCTAAGTGGTTGAGTCACTACAAGAAGGAAAATATAGTTGCTGTTTCTGTAAATTCCAATACTGGAAAAGGTATCAACGAACTTCTGGACAAGATAGACGAAGTTATGGAACAAAAACGTGAAAAGGATAGAAGCAAGGGAATAATCTCCGAGCGAGTTCGTGCTATGATAATCGGAATTCCTAATGTGGGAAAATCCACGCTAATTAACACACTTGCTAATCGTAAATCGGCTAAAGTAGGAAATATGCCAGGTATTA
This sequence comes from Tissierellia bacterium, assembly GCA_012513395.1. The sequence goes on along the minus strand of JAAZCH010000035.1, from coordinate 1,489 downwards.
CTAGATCCAATCAATGGATTAAGGTAGAAGATAGACTTTTACTTTTGGATACTCCTGGAGTATTATGGCCTAAATTTGAATCGGTGGACTTAGCTCTTCATTTGGCTTTTATCGGCTCTATTAAAGATGAAGTTTTGCCTAAAGAAGAAGTGGCATTGAAATTGGTAGAGTTTTTGCAAAAAAATTATCCTGAATTTTTGGTTGATAGATATGCAGTAGAAATTTCTGACTCCCCTCTTGAAACTATGGAAAATATCGCCAAAAAAAGAGGGGCGATAATGCGTGGAAATGAAATCGACTATACTAGAGTTACTGATTTAATTTTGGATGAGTTTAGAAAAGGTGTCATCGGAAATATAACTTTGGAGACGGTAGATGTTCGAAATTGAAAGGGATTTGTACGCTCAAGGTAAAAGATATATTATAGGAATCGACGAAGTCGGTAGAGGGCCACTGGCAGGAGATGTAGTGGCAGCTGCTGTATGCGTCGATTTTTCTGATGCAGAACATTTTATCGAGGGTATTAGAGATTCCAAAAAACTTTCAGACAAAAAACGAAGGGAAATGGCGACGATAATTAGAGAAAATGTAGTGGATTTTTCCATTTCGGGAGCACCGCCCAAAGTAATAGACAAAATAAATATCCTACAAGCTACGATTCTCTCAATGGAAAATGCTTTAAAGGATTTAATAAACAAATTAAAGGATAAAGGGATTTCCCCTGATGTCATTTTGGTAGACTCGGTAAAATTAAATTCGAGCATTCCTCACATATCCTTGGACAAGGGTGACGACAAGTGCTATTCCATAGGATGCGCGTCCATAATTGCAAAAGTTTATCGAGATAATTTATGCGAGAAATGGGACGAAGAATATCCAGGATATGGACTAAAACAACATAAAGGCTATGGAACGAAGAAACACAGAGAGGCTCTCGTGGAACTAGGACCTTGCGCAATTCATCGCCAAAGCTTTTTGAAAAATATTATCAGATGGAAAGACGAAAGCAAAATGCGAGGTGCCGTGGGTGAGGACAAGGCTGGAGAATACTTGGAAGAAAATGGATATACTATAATAGAAAGAAACTTCCAAACCAACACCGGCGAAATCGACTTAATCGCTACAAAGGGAAATATTTTGGCCTTCGTAGAAGTAAAACTTCGAAAAGATGCCAACTACGGATACGGATTCGAAGCAGTAGATGAGCAGAAACAAAAAAAGATAAAATCAGCAGCTGAATACTATTACTATTTTAAAACAGAACAAGAATTGCAACCAAGATTTGACGTAATAGAAATATACACCAGCACAGATAATTTAAATCACTTTGTGGATGCGTTTCAATAGATTAGGAGGTAATTATGTCTGTAAAAATCACTAGAGATACGGGATTTTATGGAATGGCGTCTAAGGTGAAAATTTTTGAAGATGATAAGGAAGTGGCATTGATATCTCACGAAGAAACTATCCAGCTTGATGTAGACAATCC
>JAAZCH010000237.1 GCA_012513395.1 Tissierellia bacterium | reverse complement strand
TAAGTGGCTTTGCATAATCTCTTAATTGCTCTTCAGTAAAAATCATAACTATTAGTACTCTCCTTTCGAATTTAATATTTAAAATTCAACCAACTAATTCTCTTTCTTAATCACTCTACCCCTAAAGCCTTAAAGACGGCATCTTCTGCACTTTGATATGGTATTATCTGAAATGAACTCATTAAATCAGATGGTACTATTCCAAAATCAACAAAGGATGTACTAGGAATAAGAACTTTCTTTGCTCCACTATCTAAAGCTACTTGTAGGCTATCTGCTATTTCCGTAACCTTCATAATACTTCCACCAATGCTTATCTCACCTAGTACAGCTAAATTGTTTATAATAGGTTTTCCAAGTGCAATTGAACATAGGGCGATTAGTGTAGGAAGAGCTAATTCACCTGTCATTCCTATTCCCTGTAGATCTTGATAATTTATAATGTAATTTTTTGTATTTGTACTTATTGAGTTACTTATCCTATTACCATTAGCTTTTAAATAATTAAAGGCAGTATTGCTTGCTTCTTTTGCTTCACGGCTTGTCCCAAGACCTGTTCTTTCAAACTTACCATTACCAGGAAGCATTTGGGATTCCAATCTATAGCAACCTATCATTCCATTGCTACCATTAGCAACTGTATATACTTGTCCAGGATTTAATACACCATCAGGAATCAATTTATCAGCTCCCTGTTCAGGTACACCTACATATTTTTCCTCAAAAGTTTCTAAATCAATATATGAAAAATTAACATCATAAAATTCCATACCGCCAATTTTCTTCAATTGTTCTTTGACCCTTCTTCTCATTTCAAGAGATAGGCATAATATCTCTTCCAAATCCTCCTTGCCAAATTCTCCATGGGGATAAACAAGCTTTAAATATCCATTGACCATTTTTCTAACAGCAATAGTATCTCTTTGATTTAAATTTTTTCCTAATCTAAAGTATTTATCTATGCTATCACCATATTGGTCTTTACGAAGCTCCCTTATAAATTCTGCAAGATAGTCAGTAATAAATCCATAATCGTTGGTAAAGTGTTGTGGACTAAATTTGGGGATCTCCCAGCCAGGTAAATAACAATGCATCCTATCTAGAAAGGCCGTATCAACAGCCATCTCCTCTGGAAAAGGATCAAATAAACTAGATGTCTTTAAGAGAACATCTACACTTTGATTGATATTGCCTACAAAAACCATGGAAGCTGATGCTGCTTTTTCCTCCTTGCCTCTTGCAAAAGAGCCTGAAGCCATATAGTCTTTCATAATCTGTATACCATCTTTATCTTTAAACTTTATTCCAGCAACCTCATCAAAAGCTACACAATCCCATAGTCCTACTAAACCTACTGTCCTGCTTGCCATGTTGTAAAAGAGATTTGCAACAGTAGATTGACCTCCAGATACAAGTATACTATTAGGAGATACTTCTTTATAAATATGGGACTTCCCTGTACTTCTAGGCCCCAATTCACATAGGTTAAAATTATTTTCTACAAGTGGAATTAATCTAGTTAATAGAAGCCACTTTTCTCTATTATTAAATTCATCAGGTTCCATTCCAATAGAGCGGAGCATAGCATCTATCCACTCTTCTTTGGTAAATTTACTTCTGCCTTCTTTGAGTTCATTTATATTAATCTGAGGCATTTGAATAGGTGTAAGCCTAGTTATGCTAATAGGACTTTGTTTAAGTTCATTCTCATCGTAATCATAGTCAAGCTGAATCATGCACCATATTCCACCAGCCAATAATCTATCATATTTTGTAGGGTATTCCTCTGGTAAGTGAATACCCCTTAGCCCTAGGTTAGAAAATTCCGCTTCATAATAGTCTCTCTGAATGTTTAACTTAACTGATACCTTATCTATGATAGAAAAACTACCTTTTTGTCTCAGTATAGATAGAATTTTTTGAGCTTCATCAGGCCTTACAAAATTATCCGAAAGAATTCTCTTAACTGTTTCTACACCTTTTTCGATAACATCTTCATCATCACTACTACAATATTGTCCCAATAAAAATTCAAGAACATAAACAGGAACATTAGCTCCTTCTTTAATCTTTTTAGTCAAATCTTTTGCCACAATTTTTCCGTCAAAATTTTCTCTAAGCTTTTCTTTTATATCTCTTCTTAAGTCCATTTCATCCATCTAGACACCCCCTAACTAAAAAAATCAAAGTCATCTGTAGCAAAGGGAATATCGATTACAAACTCAATCTTCTTTGGAAGAATTTGATTTGATTCTTCAAATATAAATAGATAATAGGTCTCTTTGTTATCATATTTCCCAGCTTTCAGATTAAAGGTTACGTTAAATACCCTATCTTGTTCATTTTCAGTGTTT
>JAAZCH010000236.1 GCA_012513395.1 Tissierellia bacterium | reverse complement strand
TCCCAAGAGCCATATTCTTCGAAAAATAGATGGACATATAAACTTTGAACTTATCTATGATTTAGTTTAAGGATTGTATTGTCTTGATAATAGCAGACCAAGTATAGATCTTATCATATTGATTAAATTAATGTTTATCCAATATCTTTTTAGTATCAAAAGTATGAGACAAACAATTAAAGAAGTAGAAGTAAACATAGCATATCGCTGGTTTTTAGGCTTAGATTTTTATGATGACATCCCACATTTTACAACATTGGTACTATGTCAATAAATAGTACAATCTAAACGCATAAAATCTGCCCTAAATAACTTTTGCATAAGACTGTTCTAATCGAGAGTAATAGTAGTCTTCATACTGTTTTGGAGATTGGTAGTCACAGTGGCTGTGACTCCTTACTGTATTGTAAAAGGCTTCTATGTATTCAAATACTAGTGAATATGCCATAAAATAATCCTTAATCTTAAATCTATAAATCCATTCTCTTTTTATCAGTGCATGAAATGATTCTATACATGCGTTATGCCATGGATTGGCTTTAGATGAGTAGCTTGCTTCAATATTGGCGAGGGCTTTTAAATATCCTTCACTTACATATTGTGATCCTCTGTCAGAATGTATTATCATTGGTCTTGTAATTCTACGGGTTTTCTTTGCTTCAATAACACATTCTATTGCCCATTTGGCTTCTAGTGTTTCTGATAATCGCCATGATATTATTCTTCTTGAAAACAAGTCCATTATGGTTGTTAGGTAACAAAATCCTTGGTCTGTTGATATATAGGTTATGTCTGTACACCAATATGAATTTGGATTTTCTGGATTAAATCTACTGTTTAATATGTTTTTCAGTCTTGTGTCAAAATCTGAATCTATTGTTGTGACTGTATAAGGTCTGATATAATGTGCTTTTATTCCCATTTCTCTCATGTAATTGCCTACTGTTTTTTGTGAGAGCTTTTCTCCTTGTTTTAGTAGTTCTCTCCAAATCTTGGGCGCTCCATAGATTTCATGTGATTTATGATATATTTCTTTTATCAATTTCATGATTCTTTGTTTTCTAATTTGAGTTTTTGTGGGATTAATTCCTCTTTTCTTGAAGCTATTATAGCCACTTCGAGATACGCCTAGGAATTTGAGCACTCCGTTAACATTAAGGCGGCGTAATCCTTCTTTACGCAATTGTTCTTCATATTCGAAAGTTGCAAAGAAGATATCCTTAGTTAATCCTTCAGAATGCCGATTGCTTTTTTTAATATGTAAAGTGCATCGTCACGGTCTTGTATTTCTTTTTTTAATCTTGCATTTTCTTTGGCTAAATCTGATTCATAGTTTCCTGAACCTCTATGTACTTCACTTGTAATCCTAGATTTCCTAATCCAAGCATTTAAAGTTGATGTATTAATTCCAAGATTTTCTGAACATTGTCTTACAGATAAGCTTGAGTGTTCTTGAACATATCTAAGGGCATCTTCTTTAAATTCTTTTGTATATCTGTTATTCATATCTGCTCCTCCTAATTATTATTATACTCTATTTATTAGTAGGATTTGTATATGTTTAACTTGTACTATTTATATACTAGCACAGAACATTTATTATAATGTTACCAAGCATAGTATTGAATTTGTTAAAAGTTCAAATCTCTTTATTATCCATTCTAAATCTGTTCCTATCAAGTATATTATATATAGGTATAGTTGTATTAAAAATACTTCATACAATTAATATGAACAAAATGAATTCTCTTCAAATTAAGCTAGTAGGATTATCTGTAGGGATTATGATAGTCTCTATGATAGTATATAGTTTTACGGACATGAAAGTCTTATATTTACTAGGAAAGACATTTATCTTAGCGTCAATTATTATATTTTTGGGTATAAATTTCAATAAAGAAAGGATTGTAGTCAGCTACTATTAGATTATGTAT
>JAAZCH010000235.1 GCA_012513395.1 Tissierellia bacterium | reverse complement strand
TCTGCTGCCATGGATAATCCTATTCCGGTGTTGCCTTTGTCTCCGGTGTAGAATCTCTCGAAGATATGGGGGAGTTGTTCGGATTTTATGGGTTCACCGTCGTTATAAATTTCTATGGAGGTTTTGCCTCCTTTTTTTATTACATCGATTTTGATTTTGGATTTGGCGTATCTAATTCCATTGGACAAAATATTTCCGATGGCTTTGGAAAACTCACCTTCGTCGCCAACCATGAAAGCATTTGAATCGATATTTATTTCTACGTCTAAATTTTTTCTAGCGATAGCAGGACTAAAACTGCTAAGAAGATCGTTTATCATATTATTTAAATCGATAGTTTCTCTTTTCAAATCAATTTGTCCGCTTTCCAATTTGGAAATATATAATAATTCATCCACAAGCCTGGACATCTTATCGCTTTCGTCCATAATTATTTCCAGTGCTTTATCTTCATCTTTAATGACTCCCACTTGCAATCCTTCTGCGTATCCTTGGATAGACATGAGAGGGGTTTTCAATTCATGGGAGGCGTTTTGGAAGAAAGTTTTTAATTTTTCTTGGGAATCTTCTATGCGTTTTCCCACGTTAAGACCGATAAAGTAACTTCCGCCGATTAAAATTATAAACAATACTCCGTAAATCATATTCATGGTGGCTATTAGATTTTTAAAAGGTGTCACGTCTGTAAACAAAGCCATGTCTGTTTTAATGGGAAGTTCTTCCACATAAGGATTAGTAAATAATAATAAGTAATAACTTTTGTCTCCTATGGAAATATTTTTAATTGAATCCTTTTCTATTTCATTTTCTTGAATATATTTAAGAATTTCTCTTTGGGCAGAGGATAGGTAAGTGCGAGAGACCACTTCTTCTTCGTAACTTATGGGAATATCAATGGAATCCACCATTAGATAGAAGTTATTTGGATTTTCTTCTTGGTGAAAGTCTTCATATAGCCCTTGTATATTTCCTATGGACTTCAGTGCTTGGCTCTCGATGTATTTGCTAATCAACAAATTTGTTATAAGAACCAGAGCCAAAAACACCATAAGGACTACTGAAATTGTAAGTCTGGAAATTTTCTCCTTGGTTTTAATCATTTTTATTCTCCAAAACTGTTAGCTTATACCCAAAACCCCACTGGGTTTCGATATACACATTGCTATTTGCTCCATCTAGTTTCTTTCTCACTCGCCTAATGGTCTCGTCAGTTACACGAGTTTCCACTTCGGAATCGTAACCCCAAATTTCTTCTAGCAATTCTTCTCTGGATATGGACTTGTCCTTGTTTTTTAAAAGATAGCTGAGGACTTGAAACTCCGTAGAGGTCAAACGTAGCTCATCTTCGCCTACCAAGACAGTTCTATTTTCTGGTGAGTAGTTGATGTCTCCGAAAATAATTTCGTCACTTTCACGAGTGCTGGTCATTTGGGCGCGGCGAAGAAGAGATTTTACTCTCATCATCAAAATCGTGGGGCGAAATGGTTTAGTGAGATAGTCATCGCCACCCATATTAATTCCCATGACGTAGTCCATCTCACTTTCCTTTGCAGTCAAGACGATTATAGGTACGGTTGAAATTTCTCTTATGTTTTTACAAATGGTAAGTCCGTCTGTGCCTGGCATCATGATGTCCAGTATGACCAAGTCTGCTTCTTTTTCTTTAAATGCAGCAAAAAGCAGATCCCCATTTTCAAAGGGAACTGCTTTATAACCTGCATCATCTAGGAAGGACGAAATGAGGTCTCGAATATTTTTTTCATCTTCTGCAATATATATTAGCGGTTGCATTGTAACTCCTAATTATTTTACTTTTTCCTCCAGTCTATCGATTTGCTCATACAGTCTGTTCAAATCATTGACTGTCTTTTCTTCTATTTTCATAAATTCATCTGTGATCTCTTTTTCACCTAAATCGAAGTAAAGTTTGGTAAGTTCGTCGTATTGTTTGAATATATCTGTGTAAAGTCTTTTAAGTTCTGTTTTTGTAGCTCCATCTATATTCAAATTGTCTGCATATTTCAATGCGTCTTCCAATTTTTCATTTTCTAATCCTATTTGGAATAAGCTTAATCCATAGTTGTTAATTTTATCTTCGATATGGGAAACACTTTCACTAATCTTAGCAGCTTGTTCCAATAGTGCTTGGGCTTCGGGGCCTTCTATTTTGCTTTCGTCAATAGCATCATATTTTACGAAGATTTTATCGATTTCGTCATATGCTTTGATTAGTTGTTCTTTTTCATTTGCGCTTAGCATATCTAAACTATTTACAAATGCTCTTGTACCATCTTCAGAAGATTCATAATCTTCATCTGCCATAGGTCCGCAATCTCCACCTACGAAAACATCTGTCATTATCTTAGATTCTATTGGCTCTATTTTATCATATATGGCTTGCATTTGGACTAATAGATTTTCTATCATAGTTTCTTCTTCTGGGGATAGTTTTTCTTTGTGACCTTGAATCTTGTCAATTTTTATTTGTAATGCTTCTAGTTCTTCATAAGCTTTCTTGATGATTTCTCTTTCCTGTGGATTTAAACTTTTGAACTCATCTGATGAAGTTATGCTTGATACTAATGAAGAAGTTGTAGTCGCTTCTTGGGTTTTTACGTTACTTGCCATTACGTTGCTCGCTCCTGATATTATTAGTACACAAGAAAGTGCAGCTAATGTAACTTTGTTTTTAATATTTTTCATTTTTATAATCTCCTCAAAATTTATTTAAGCTTTAAGCTTAATCTTAGTATAGCCGGACTCAATAATTAATTCCTACGTAGAATTGCATTAAAATTGTCACAAAATTGCAAGAAAAACAGTTAAGAGTTGAAAGTGAAAAGTTGGCTACGCCTATGCTTGACAAATGGGATTTGTTTGACGTTGGCGTAGGCGTAGGGGAGAAATTTAAAACGTATTGGCACCTGCGGTGCAGTTTACAGTTTACAATTAACAGTTGGCTACGCCTTTGAAGACAGTATTGATAATGTTTGCTATCATCAATTTGCAAAACATGGCGAAGCAACTGTAAACTGTAAACTAAAAATTGTAAACTGTTTTTCTGTTATAATATATTTGGTGATTATATATGAAGAAAATACTTTTAATTGAAGACGACATTTCCCTAAATGAGGGGATTTGTGCTACGCTTTCTTCTAGGGAGATTGAAATTTTTTCTGCTTTTTCATTGGAAGAGGGGAGAGCAGGTTTTGATAAAAATACATATGATTTGGTAATCTTGGATTTGAACTTGCCAGACGGAAATGGTTTGGATTTTTTGAAAGAGATTAGGAAATCTTCTGAAATTCCAGTTATTATCCTAACGGC
>JAAZCH010000234.1 GCA_012513395.1 Tissierellia bacterium | reverse complement strand
TTTAATAAGTCCAATCCTTTGGAGGAAATATTATTTATCGTCTTTACTGTATAATTTTTATTGCCCATAATTTCCTCCTATGCCCTTTGGCTTTCAAATTCTTTCATATATTCTACTAAAGCTTTTACTCCTTCAATTGGCATCGCGTTATAGATGCTGGCTCTCATACCGCCTACAGAGCGGTGTCCCTTTAAGCCTTCTAATCCTTTTGCCTTTGCCCCTTTTACAAATTCTGCGTCTAGATTTTCATCGCCTGTTACGAAAACGGCGTTCATGATGGATCTGTCTTCAGGTACTATGGGGTTTTTAAAAATTTTACTGTTATCGATGAAGTCATAAAGTATTTTAGCCTTTTCTTTGTTCACTACTTCGATAGCTTCTATTCCACCTTGAGCTTTTAGCCATTTGGCTACCTTGCCACAGATATAGATGGAGTAAACTGGCGGAGTGTTGTATAAGGAGTCGCTGTCTAGGTGGGTTTTGTAATCCAAATAAATCGGCATTTCTCTCGTCTCTTGGATCAAATCCTTTTTCATTATTACAATAGTAACTCCCGCAGGTCCTAAGTTTTTTTGTGCTCCAGCAAATATTAGGTCGAATTGGTTAAAGTCGTAAACCTCTGACATAAAATTCGAGGACATATCTGCCACTAGTGGCGTAGTTATTCCAATTAAATTTTCTGGTTTTATTCTAGTTCCGTAAATCGTGTTATTAGTGCATAGGTGTAAGTACTTGGAATCTGGAGAGATTTTGCTCTCATCAATCTTAGGCACATAAGTAAAGTTCGCTTCTTCTGAGGAGTCTAAGTATTCTACCTTCGCAAACTTTTTCGCCTCAGAGTAGGCCTTTTTTGTCCAGCTTCCAGTGTTTAAAAATGTTGCAGTATCTTCAGGCATTAACAAGTTCAGAGGCACCATGGAAAATTGCAAAGTTGCTCCGCCTTGTATAAACAAAATTTCTCGGTCGTCTTCTAATTTCATAAGTTCTTTTAGAGTTTTTTTGGTTTCGTCTTGTATCTCTTCATATACACTCGAACGATGACTAATTTCCATAACGGACATGCCGGTATTTCGATAGTCGATCATTTCATTGGCAGCTTCTTCCAATACTTCCACGGGAAGGGTTGCAGGTCCCGCTCCAAAATTGTAAATCCTTTTCATTTTTCTCACCTAAATTAATTTTACTTCATCACATTTAATTTAAATTTTAGCAATGATGTAATTTGTTTCAAGTATTATACTTGTAATAAAAAGATAATACAAGGGAAATTTAATTAGAATATAGATTGTAATTAATAGATTGAATATGTTTGACATATGGATTGGCAAAATTTATCTTCGTGCCAGCAAGACGCGTGGGAACACGTCCCCTACAATTGGCGGATTTGACATGTTTAACATTGTGGTGGATTGAATTTGTCTTGGCGTTATCGGGGTATAGAATCGATTTGCAAAATAAAACCGCCATTTAGGCGGCGAAAGTTTTCTATATTATATAAACATCATTAGTAATTTTGGCGTGACATAAACTTCTATAATTCCAGCTACTGTCATCAACGGAACACAGATGAAGATAATGGTCTGGAGTGAGTAAAGAATCACTTCTGATATGTTCATGTCCTGTTCTTTTTTGAGAACGGCCTTCGTAATAGTGCTACACAAAGTAAATCCGCAAGCTATGGATATAAATATAGCAGGAAGTTCAAATATCCCATGGGGAAGTATCCCGAGCCCTATAGTAATAAACATCATGCCGACACTCTCTAAGGCGAATAGTCCTAGTACAGCTCCTATTATCAAAGCATTTACAACTAAAATCAGTGCAGGAAGGTACAAAAAAGGAACCACTCCAACACCAAAAGCAACGAAACAAACCTTAATATTATTTAACAACAAAGGAACCAATTGTATGTTGCCATATCCATCTGCAAATTCGCTAAAAACATTTTGTATTTCTAAAATAATGTCCTTTAAGAAAGTAGTCGAACCCCACAAATCAAAGGCAAAAATTCCAGTTATAATTGCTGAAATTATTATAAAGGCTAAGGCTACTTTTATAGTAGTACCTTTTAATTTTCTTAAGTAATTTTCAAAAGCCATATCCCACCTCTTTACATTACTTTACCCAATTTAATGAGAATTAATATAAAGATTTTGTAAACTAAGAAAGCTTTCCAACCATCTCCTCAGTAGGATCTATTATATTCAGATTTGTTATTTTTTCTATTTCTGTTTTCAAGTAAGGAAAATGGGTGCAACCTAAAAGTATGGAATCGACTTTGTACCTTGGGTCACTTATTCCTTCTAAGTACTTGATCATTCCTTCTAAATTTAACAATCTTATGATTTCTTCCGGTGCAGTTCCTTCTTCAATGGATTCTACAATGGAGAGATTTCCTATGGATATTGTGTTTACATCTAAATTATGCTGGGTGATAATCGAATCTATTCTGTAAGCAGATATTCCATTTGCAGCTATAATCCCCACATTTCTTACGTCTTTAGGAAGTTTCTTGTAAGTTTCCAAAGGCGTAATTACAGGAACACCGATATTTTTTTCAATTTTTTCATAATCAATAGCCGCGCTCAAGGAATTACAATAAATAAAAATCTTTTCAGCTCCTTTGTTTATAGCATCTCTAGCATTTTCTTCAAAGAGATTTTCCAACTCTGTTTTAGAAAAATATTGTAGATTCGTCTGCTCTTGAGGTGTAGCTGCCATGGGATAAGAAAGGGTTTCAAATCCTCGAGACTGAAGTAGCTCTACTCCCATCTGGGTGTCTACCTTTGTACCTGCAAATACTCCAACTTTCATATTTCCTCCTTATTGCACTGATACATAATCGTTGCCCTTAATATAAAATCTATATGGCAAATTTGCATCTTCTTCTGCATAGTCCACACCGATTCTAGGCGCACTTATAATTTCAAAATCTTTATATCCATCGTCTATTAAATAAATTTCTTCTTCGAATAAGCTCTTTCTATTGTCGTTTCTATTTAATTTCAACGCCTTCGTCAGTTTTCCTGGACCGTTGGTGAGGTTTTTTCTTTGGTAAGAAGTAAGTTCGTCATAGTTTTTTGAAAAACGATTTTGAGAAATTATATTTAAATTCTCAATTGGTTCTACTCCGCGAATTAAAACCGCTTCACCATCTCCTTCTTCCCCAGTAACTATATTTACCAAGTCATACATTCCGTAGATTAAATAAATGTAGAGCTTCCCAGCTTGTCCAAACATTATTTCCGTGCGAGGCGTTATCTTCCCGCCATAAGTGTGACAGGCCTTATCGTGAATTCCAGTATAGGCTTCCACTTCCACAATTCTCGCCTTTAATTCTACTCCATCAATTTTTCTAACGAGAATCTTCCCCAACAAATCTTTCGCCACTGTTAAAGAATCCCTTTTGTAAAATTCTAAATTTAATTTCATAAGAAAATAATACTAGATTGCAATTTCAAAATCAAATTTATTGGGTATCATATTAAAAGGTGATGAATATGACTTATTATAATTTAGAAATACTAGAAGCCATTAGAGCAGCTGACGAAGCTCTGCATTATCTTGATAAAGCTAAGAAGTCCTTAAATTCTGCCCAAGGCTGGGGCGTAGTGGATTTACTGGGCGGGAAAAAGGTAATAACTTTTTTTAAACAAAGAAAAATCCATAAAGCTGAAATGGATTTGGCAAGAGCGTCAGTAGCCATCGAAAAATTAAACAAAGAAGTCGGCGATGTTGAGAGAATAATAAACGTCGATTTTAATATGGGAGTGGTACTTAAACTGGCAGACTTCTTCTTCGGCGGAGCCATTGCCGATTGGATAGTTTTAGGCAAAATAGGAGAAGCCAAATTAAAGATCTCCAGCGCCACGATACAAGTCTTAGAAGTAAAAGCCCAATTGGAAAATTTGTATAGATAATAAAATAAAAAATCGAGGAGTTCACAAAATCTCTCCTCGTTTTTTTTAAATTCATTCAAACAAATTAAAATATCAAACAAATTAAATCCGCCAGTTGTAGGTGCAAATTCAATCTACCAATCAAAGGCGTAGCCCCACTGTCCGTTGTACATTGTACGTTAAGAAGCACCGTAGGTGCCCAGCATAGCTAACTTTTAACTCTCAACTTTCAACTTTTAACTACTAAACTATATTTTCCAATGCTTGTTTAATATCTTCTATTATATCTTCAGCGTTTTCTATTCCCACTGACATTCTAATTAAATCTGCAGAAACTCCTGCGCCTTTTAGTTCTTCGTCGTTCATCTGTCTGTGAGTTGTAGATGCTGGGTGAAGGACGCAAGTTCTAGAGTCTGCAACGTGGGTTACGACTGATGCTAGTTGTAGTGAATCCATAAACTTCATCGCTGCTTCTCTTCCGCCCTTTACTCCAAAGGAAATAACTCCACAAGATCCATTAGGCAAATATTTTTGTGCAAGCTCGTATTGGGAATCGTCTTCTAGTCCAGAGAAGTTCACCCACGTTATATTTTCATTTTCTTTTAAGAATTTCGCCACTGCCAAAGCATTTTGGAAGTGTTTTTCCATTCTTAGGCTTAAAGTTTCTAGTCCAATACTTAGGTAAAACGAGTTTTGTGGAGAAGGAATAGATCCCAAGTCTCTCATCAAAGTCGTAGTCATTTTAGTGATGTATGCGTCTTTTCCAAAACTTTCTGCGAATACAATTCCGTGATAAGTCTCATCTGGCTGTGTAAGGGATGGGAATTTTTCTGGATATTTGCTCCAATCGAAATTACCCGAGTCAATAATAGCTCCACCTACTGAGTTAGCTGAACCGTTCATGTATTTCGTAGTGGAGTGAGTCACGATGTCTGCTCCCCATTCAAAAGGTCTACAATGAATCGGCGTTGGGAAAGTGTTGTCTACGATAAGTGGAACACCGTGGTCGTGAGCTGCTTTAGCAAATTTTTCTATATCCAAAACTTTCAAGGCTGGATTTGCCAAAACTTCTCCGAATACGCATTTAGTATTGTCTTGGAACTTCGTCGCCAACTCTTCTGGCGAAATTTCCGGCTCTACAAATGTAGACTCTATACCCATGTCCTTCATAGTGTGGGCGATTAGATTATAAGATCCGCCGTAGATTGCAGAAGACGCAACGATATGATCTCCTGCTTTTAAAATATTCATAAGTGCGTAAAATGTAGCTGCCTGGCCAGAAGATGTAAGAATTCCTGCCGCTCCACCTTCTAGCATAGTGATAGTTTTCGCCACTGCATCGTTGGTAGGATTTGCAAGTCTAGTATAAAAATATCCCGACGCCTTTAAGTCGAATAGATCTCCCATCTCTTGAGATGAATCGTATTTGTAAGTGGTAGATTGCACAATCGGTAGTACGCGAGGCTCACCGTTTTTAGGCTCATAGCCTCCTTGAACGCAAATAGTATCTAGTTTATAATTTTTCATTTTCTCTCCCTTTTCTTAATATTTAATTTTTGCAATAATATTTTCAATTTATGTGACTATAGTAAAATTTATCTCATTATAACAGATTTTTTATGTAGTTTGTAGATATAAACAATATTATTATAATTTCTCAAATGAAAAGTAGCTGTAATTTTCAACTTTTTCCAAGATTCTATCTATAGGTTTGTAAATTTTCTGTAAATAAAAATGGCCTATTAAGCCATAACAGAATGTTGACAAAGGTCTCCATATCATTCTTTTTCGAGTACCCTCGGGCCGGCGGGCCATATACGCTCGAAAAAGAATGATATTCCGACCTTAATGATGTGTATTTTGTCATTCTAAAATGAATACTTAAGCCATTATTTATACATTTATTTCTCTTCC
>JAAZCH010000034.1 GCA_012513395.1 Tissierellia bacterium | reverse complement strand
CATCTATTTCAACCTCATCATCTTTTCGATAAGGTGTCTTGGGATTACCAAGATGCCTATGGTAGCGACGCCAATGGTTGTATTCCTTGTTGTTCATGAGGTCGAACATTTCCTGGACAGTCTCGCAGCGTTTCACCTCCGCCTTCTTTTCAGGCTTTGCTTCTTCAAGACGTTGCGCATAGTCGATATCTAGCATGACGCTGTAATCTCCATCTGGAATTTCAATTGTGGTGTAATTCTTGTGACCGTTTTTGATGTTGTCTTCATATAAAACTCGTATTTTCATTTTGCATTCCTTTCCGTCCCAGTAATGGGTGGCGGAATGCAAAAGAGCCTGCGGATAAGATGACCACAAACTTCGCTTGTCCTAAAAAAGAGCGCACGAAATTACGGTGGGTGCATCTTCATTCCAAACACAGTCTCTATCACTGTGTTCTGAACTCTCTATGCATCCCGCCGTCCTAATGCGCATCTCGGACTTTGAGACTGGTTTAATAGAAGTTTTCAGCTTCTATTAACATCATAATTTGAAACAAGATTTACTTCGCAGAACTGCGAGTTCCGGTTTTTGAGCGTAAAAAAAAGGCTTTACAACCATTACTGGTCATAAAGCCTTGCAATTACGTAATCAAAACCAGAAGTAAGAGTTCCGATTTTAGTCTAAATATTTTTTACTTTTTTATAAATCCTTGCCCCACGTTTTATAGCCCATTTCTCTTAACTTTTCATTACATAAATCTAGTGTTTCCATATAGTGATGTTCGATGAGAAATTGACCAAAGTAACCTTCTTCTGTTAATGGATAATCATTGCGTGATTTCTTAATGAGATCGTTACTGAATTTGGGATGTAGGTGAAGCCCAATACAAATGGCACAGACAGTTTCATAACTTACATTTTTTTCTTCTTTACGAAGGTCTTGAATATATCGATCACTTAATCCTGTTCTAAGCGCTAACTCAAGATTAGTCATCTTTGTACCATCTTCTTTTTTAAGACGCTTCATATGGGCATCCAGAGTCCCTGAAAAAGACATCGGTAGTGATCGTAATATTCCTGTAATGCGTTCTCCTTCTTCTTTTAGTTTTTTCAATTCTATTGCACGCTGTACTACGTCTTGATTATCTTCATCTTCAATGTAAGTACATTCACAATAAGAAGATGCATCTATATCTCTGCAAAGGGAACATTGGGTATAATAGGCATCGCCTTGTGTTTTTGTTATTTTAAATTTTTGCTTAAATTTAATACAACATTCATCGACATGCTGTCTAGCATAAGATGTTAGGGTGCATTTCCCATCTGCAGATTTTTCTACGTATTTTTCATCATTGATACAGTACATATAGTCAACATAAATAAAGTCGCCTTTCTCAAGGTTAGCTTTAAAGCTGACATCAAAACTTGCCTCATAACAGGCATTTCTTATATCGATGATATAACTTTCATCCTTATTGAGAGCAGTTGCCTTAAATGAAAAACTAGGTAAATAGGTGCCGTTTAGATAATTCCAAACCCCTTGTGCCTGCGAAAAGCCAAGTTCGATGGCGCGGAGTTTTGCTGCAAACTTTGAAACTGCAAAAAAATCTGCCAACTCTTCGATTGCCTCTTCCATAATATCTGAATCAGATCTCTCTGAATTTTCAATATGTAGACGTAGCAATATTTCTTTTAGTTTTTTTCTTGT
>JAAZCH010000033.1 GCA_012513395.1 Tissierellia bacterium | reverse complement strand
TAAAATTATTCCATCAAACTAACTATAGTATAAAATCTATTGTATAAGAAACAAGGTCTTATGTGATAAGACCTTGTTTGAGAATGTAAGGGGTGAAAATATGGGCACTTCAGTTGTATGGATTAGGAATGATTTAAGATTTCATGATAATACAGCTTTAATAAAAGCTATAAATCACACAAAAGATGATGAGCAATTAATAATTACTTTCTATTTAGATCCTAAACAATTTAAAGCTAGAACTAATAGTCATGATTACTTCTTTTCTTCCCTAAATAGCTTCTATAAAAGTTGTTTAAAGAAAGGTCTAGATATTTATTTTATGTATGGAGAACTTTTATATTGTTTTGATAAACTTCTTAAAGAATTTGGAAATATAGAAAGGATATATTTTAATATTGATGAGTCTGGTTATGGACAGATTAGAGACCAAGAAGTAAGTAGTTTTTTAAAAGAAAGGAATGTAGAAGTTCTGGCATATTACGACCATTGTATCCATTCAGCAAAGGATATATTAAAAAGCGATAATTCCCATTATAAAGTATTTACTCCTTATTATAATAATTGGAGAGAAGAATTTAAAAGTAGAGAACTAGATATTAATTATGATAAATTGATGAAGATTACATTGAATAATTTTACAGATAAAGATGAACAAGGGAGAGAGAAATTTTGTGAATTAATAGATGATGTGAAAAGGGACTTCTCTGAATTTGTAGGGGAAGAGAGAGCCAGGAAAATACTTAAGGACTTTGTTAACTTTAAATTATCTAAATATGACAAAAACAGGGATTTGCCATATACTGATGGGACAAGCCGTTTATCTTATTTTTTAAGTACTGGTCAAATATCTATAAGAGAAGTATATAATACTATAGTAAAAATGCCCTATTCCAAGGGCAAAGAAACCTTTATTAAGGAACTTGCCTGGAGAGATTTTTATAATATGATATATCATTTCTATCCCAATCAATACAATGAGGAAATAATCCCTAAGTATAGAAATATCCTTTGGGAATATGGGGAAGAGGACTTTATAAAATGGAAAGAAGGCAAGACTGGATTTCCTATAGTAGATGCCGCTATGAGGCAACTTAAAGAAGAAGGATGGATGTACAATCGTCTTAGAATGATTTCAGCCTCATTTTTAGTAAAAGATTTATTGATTGACTGGAGGTGGGGTGAAAAATACTTCTCTGAAATGCTTATAGATTATGATAGTGCTTCTAATATTGGTGGATGGCAGTGGGTTGCGTCTGTAGGAACAGATGCTGTACCTTACTTTAGAATTTTCAACCCAACTACACAAAGCCAAAAATTCGACCCAGAAGGCAAATTTATTAAAAAATATGTTAAAGAATTAAATGAGATTCCAAAAGAATATATACATGAGCCTTATAGACATATTAAACAACTAAAAAATCAATATGGAATCGATATAGAAAAATTATATTCTAAACCTATGGTAGACCACAAAATACAAAGATTAAGAGCTATAGAGATGTTTAATATATAAAGAAATGGAGGGAATACAATGAAGCCAAAGGTTATAATAAGCAGATGTTTAGGGTTTGACAGTTGCAGATACAATGGTGATATGATTACATTTGATCTTTTAGATATTATGAAAGATAAAATAGAGTTTATCACAGTGTGCCCAGAGCTAGATATAGGTCTAGGGGTACCAAGAGAAAGCTTAAGATTGGTTATAAAAAATGATAAGATTGATTTAGTCCAGCCTAGTTCTGGAAGGTATTTAACAGAGGAAATGCAAAAATATTCAGAAGAAATATTAGAAAAGTTTTCAGATATAGATGGCTTTATATTAAAAGGTCGTTCGCCTTCCTGTGGGATAAAGGATGTAAAGGTTTATTCAGGCTTGGTGAAATCACCTGTAATTGAAAAAAGTCAAGGTGTTTTTGCTGGGGAAGCAATTAGGAAATTTTCTTATCTCCCAATTGAAGAAGAAGGAAGATTAACAAACCTTAGTATAAGAGAACATTTTTTTACCAAACTATATTTAATCTTTAACTTTAAAAATATAGTAAAGAATAATTCTTTTAAGGATCTAATTAATTTTCATGCTAAAAACAAGTATCTATACTTTGCATATGATCAAGCACAAAAAAACAAGCTAGGAACTATTGTAGCAAATCATGATAGGAATGATTTTCAAGTAGTTGCAAGGGATTATTTTGATGAAATGACAAAACTACTTTCAGTTATGCCATCTAAGAAAAATTATATTAACGCATACCAACATATATTTGGATATTTTTCCAAATATATAAGTAAAGAAGAAAAGGTGTTTATTTTAGACTTAATTGAAAAATACAGGAAAGATCAAATATATAAATCCACCATATCAAGTGTTTTAAAAAGCTATTCCATAAAATACAATATTGAATATTTGTTGGACCAAAGTATTTTTTCTTCATTTCCAGATGAACTGGTTATATTGGATGATAGTGCACGGGTTTAAAGATTAGATTTTAGGAAGCCTTTAATCAAATCCAGAGATATGGAAGACATTCATATAAAAGCTTTACGGATACATACAAATATTTGTAGTTAGTAATGGTGTTGATACAAAATCCTTTGCTAATCGTGAACCATGGCTACATATGGTATACTACAGG
>JAAZCH010000233.1 GCA_012513395.1 Tissierellia bacterium | reverse complement strand
ATTTTGACGAAGCAAAACAAACAATTAACCAGATGATTGATGAGAACTACAAGGACTTTATAAAAGCTTTGGTGAGTGTTGAAAAAGGAATTGATGATAACGAAGCCTTGGATGTTGTGTTTGAGGACTTCATGGCAAGTGATAATGGTAGCTTACTTCACGAGGACTTTGATTATTCGATTGAAAATCTAAGAGAACAAGGACAATTAAAAGAGTCTGATGCTATTGAAGTGGATCAAGATGATTTAGTAAATATTGTTGGCAATGTCGTTGGCGAAGTTGAAGTTGTAGATCGAGAAAATAAGGATGGAACAGCCTTCAAGGTTGTCAATTTCTCTGTTGCTTTAAAAGATGATGATGGTAATAAAACCTATACAAACTGCTCTGCTTATGGAGAAAAAGGCGAAATTCCTAAAGACTTTAAACGCGGGGACTTTGTAAAACTGTTTGGTCAGTTGAGAACCTCGGTTGATGAAAATGGGAAAGAACATTCCAATGTTTGTATTCTATCATCGATACTGTTGAAGAGTCGTGAACAGATGAACGAGAGAGATGGAAAGCAAGAAAAGAAAACTTCCATTCTAGGAGCAATCAAAGATTATCAGAAGAATGACAAGAGCAATGACTTAGCAAAGAAAGAAAATAAAGGACAAGAAAGATAATGAATTGGTCGGTGTGGTCTTCAGGCTGCACCGGCTTTTTTTATTTTTCTTGAAATAAATATTTAATATTACATACCTACATGATATAATCTAATAGAATAAATTCGCAAAGTTGAAGATTAGAGGTGGCGAAATGAAAGTTAATTACAATGGATTATGGAAACTGTTAATAGATAAAGGCATGAATAAGAAAGACCTACATGAGTCTATCGGAATAGCACCAGCAACAATTGCAAAGATGGGGCGGGGTGAATTCGTGAGCATGGAAGTCCTCTATAGGATTGCGATAAGCTTGAATGTAGATTTCGGAGATTTGGTTGCTATAAATCGAAAAAATGAAGAAAAATAAGGAGGCATATTTATGGATACAAATACACCATATATAGCTTCTCTTACTAGAGAACCTTTTATGTATTATGAGATGACGATAACAGCGAAGCTACTTTTAGAAGGTTTAGATGAAGATGAGGTTATAGAAAAAATATTTATAGAGAATTTATATCAATATCCAACAGAAAGAAGCCTGAAAACAAGAGCAAGAGCTTGTATTAAAAGGCTTAAGGGATTGGATGATGAAGAACTCTTGTCTTGGATTGTAAATCGACCTTTAGATATATCGAGACAAGTTTGTTTTTATGCGTTTATGAAGAGTTCTAGATTAATTTGGGAGTTTATGATTACGGTGATTGGTGAGAAGTATAGAACAAAAAATTTCACCTATAGTCGAATGGATTTAAATGTATTTTTTACAAGGCTTCAAGAACAGAATGAAACGGTGGCATCCTGGAGTGATGCGACAATTGGTAAGTTAAAATCAGTAATCATAAGTCTATTAAAGGAAAATGGATATATAGACAGTCCGAATGCTAAAAAATTAAATGAAGTTTTATTAGACTATAAATTGAAAGAAAAAATAACAGAAAAAGGTGATGAAACTTGTCTTCCAGCCTTTAATTATTTTGAGTAAAGGAGAATATGAACTTGAATAATATAAATGAAAAACTAGATAAATTAAGAACCTTAATTCAAGATCAAGATTTTCTGACAGGAAAAGGACTCAGCAACGAAGTTAATATTCGAATGTTCTGTTATGACCCAAAAGAAGAAATGACAGTAAGGCACTTTATAAACCAATTAGAAAAAGACAAGACTTTGGAGTGTAATCTTATTTGCCATAACCTATACCATATATTTCTTGAAATATGTGAGGAGAAAAATATTTTAGAAAAGATCCCTGATATGGAGTCCAAGAAAGGTAGTGACTATCTGAAAGATCGGATTTTAAAATTCTCAACCACTGAGGCTTTTTCAGATAAGATGCAGTATGAACCCCATAAAAAAGGCGATGTTCTTCTGCTTTCAGGCATAGGAGAGGTTTATCCTTTTATGAGAGTCCATTCCCTATTAGAAGAATTACAGACCAGTTATGATGATATTCCCATCGTTGTTTTGTATCCAGGTTCTTTTGATGGAAGATCTCTAATTTTATTTAATGAATTCACCCCGAATGAATACTATCGGGCATTTAATATAATTTAAAGTATAGGAGGCGGTAAGCATGCAAATAAAAAATATGTTCTATGATGACATCAATAGAGAAATAAATGGTGTTATCAAAGTTGATCAAGATACCAAAGACACAATTGAACAGGAATTATCCGAATATGTTATTACCAAGGAATTAAAAAAACATTTTATAAGTTTCTTTAATTATTATTCAGATTCTTTCGTTAAACCTACAGCAGATACTGGAGTATGGATTTCAGGTTTCTTTGGTTCTGGTAAATCACATTTTCTTAAAATACTCTCTTATATTTTAGAAAACAAGGAAGTCAATGGCGTAAAAACAGTTGAAAGATTTAGAGAAAAACTCTTTGATGATCCAGCTACCTTTATGATGATAGATCAATCAACACAATCTCCTACAGAGACCATACTCTTCAACATTGACATTGAAGGATCGATGGAAAAGAACAAGACGGCCGTTCTAAGAGTTTTTGCCAAGATGTTCTATAAACACCTGGGGTTTTATGGTGAAAATCTTAAAGTTGTAAAGTTGGAACAGTTTGTTGAACGTAAAGGAAAGACAGAGGAGTTCCAACGAGTTTTTGAAGAAAAATATGGAGACTCTTGGACGGATTCAAGAGATGTATTTGATTTTTGTGAAGATGAAATTGTAGAGACCTTAATCGAAGTTTTAGGAATGAGTGAAACATCCGCTAGAAATTGGTTTGATTCTTCTGATGAGGTCGATATATCCATTGCCCAACTGGTGTCTGAAATTAAAGACTACGTAAATACAAAACCAGAGGACTATCGACTTATTTTTATGATTGATGAGGTAGGTCAATATGTTGGTGCAGACACTGATATGCTCCTTAATCTTCAGTCCTTAGTGGAAAAAATAGGCTCTGAATGCCTGGGTAAGGTTTGGGTTATGGCTACGGGTCAAGAAGCCTTAGATGACATCATTAAAACAAGAGCAGATGAATTTTCGAGAATCCAAGCTAGATTTAAAACAAGACTTTCCCTTTCCTCATCATCAGCAGATGAAGTAATACAAAAGAGAATTCTAAAGAAGAATGAAAATGCGAAGGTCTATCTCGAAGATGTCTATGATAAGCAAAAAAATGTGATGGACAACTTATTTAAATTTAGAGAAGCGGTTGGGGATATTAGAGGATTTGAAGGGCCGGATGAATTTTCAGTGAATTTCCCTTTCGTTCCTTATCAATTCATTTTGATGCAAAAGGTCTTTTCGGAAATCAGAAAACATGGAAATGCGGGTAAACACTTGTCTGGTGGTGAAAGATCCATGTTATCAGGTTTCCAAGAGGCGACACAAAGAATCCAAGACAGAGATGAATATTCCCTCGTCTCCTTTTGGATGTTTTATGATACAGTGCACACTTTCCTTGATGGTTCAATCAGGCGAGTGGTAGAAAGAGCCGAAAGAGCAACTGTGAATGATAAGGGGCTAGAACCGATTGACATCAATGTGTTAAAGCTCCTTTATATGATTCGATATGTGGATGATATCCCTGCAAACTTAGATAATATTGTAATTATGATGGCCGAAGATATCAGGCTAGATAAGATTAGCGAAAAAGAGAAAATCCAAAAATCGCTAGATCGCCTAATAAGACAAAACTATATCGCTAGAACAGGAGATACCTATAATTTTCTTACGGATGCAGAGCAAGATGTTGAGAGAGAAATTAAAGACGAGTTTGTAGACCCAAGTGAGGTTACCAGAAGAATTTCTGAAATGATTTTTGGGAGTATCTATACAAGCAAAAAATTTCGCTACAATAAAAAGTATGACTTTGATTTCAATAAAAAAGTAGATGGGGTTTATTATGGAAATCCCGTTGAAGGCATGGAACTTGAAATCTATACGACCGCAACGAGTCTAGTAGATAAGCAAGAACTAAGACTAATGGCTGAGTCAACCAATAAGGTGCTCATTGTATTAGGCGATACCGAGTATTATAGCTTCATAGAAAATGCCATGAAGATTGATAAGTTTGCTAGAAAGAAGAATATCCCTCAGCTTTCTAAGGCTATGCAAGACATTATTAGAGGCAAACAAGATGATGCCGAACATTATAAAGAAGATGCGATAGATGAGCTGAAAGAAGCTTTTAATCAGGCTGGATTTTATATCGATGGCGATAGGGCTAAGATAAATAGTGGTGGTGCACAGGCTAAAATTGATGAGGCACTGGAATACCTCGTTTCCAATGTTTATAACAAATTAGATTTGATTAATAAAAACACAGAGACGGATGAAGATATTTATAATGTTCTTTCTGGAAAAGAAGACAATGGGGTTATGCCTGGTTTTGAGACCAATAGGAAGGCCGCTTCTGAAATAGAAATTTACCTGTCAGCCCAAAGTAAGCAACATTTACCAACAAGCATGGCAGATATTCAAAAAAGGTTCACTGCTGTTCCTTATGGCTGGAGGGAAAGAGATGTCGCTGCAGTAGTAGCGAGATTAATCTACGAACAAAAAGCAATCATTAAATATGGCGGTGAAACCATAAGAGTCGAGGATAAAAGACTGCCAGAACTTCTGTATAAAAGAAGTGAAATAGGAAAAACAAAGATACAAAAACGTGAGATGATCAGCAGCCAGAATATTAAAGAGGCAAGAGAATTTTTAAGAGACTACTTTGACGTTATGGATGTACCTGATGATGATGATGGTCTTGTTGGTTTTATCATTGCTAAGTTTGAAAATCAAAAAGAACACTATGACAACCTTCTTGGCAAATATGCAGGGAAAAACTATCCAGACAAAGGGAAAGTAATAAAAGCAAAAGAAAAGCTAACAGAGCTTCTTTATGCACAAACAGATAATATTGCCCTAGTTAATAAGCTAATTCAAATGGAAGATGAATTAGAAGATTTGCAGGAAAATATGGAGGCAATTGAAGACTTCTTCAAATCGCAAGTAGCAACCTTTGATGAAGCAGAAAAGTTGGAGAGTTTCCTTCGTGCAGATTTTGATTATTTCCAAAATGAAGATGAAATCAATGATGCCTTAAATAAGATAAGATTAGTGGTTATTATCAATCCTAAAAAAGAGAATTTTGACTATCAAGACCTACCTAGGCTCAATGATGACATGAAAGTCGTAAGAGATGGGCACAACAAGCTCTTGGATAAGAAGCGTGAAGAAATTTTAGAGATTGTAAGGCAATGTATGGAAGAAATTCATAAGGGAGATAAGTACGATCCTCAGATTGCAAAAATAATTCAGAAAACAGACGACTTTTATAGCCAAAAGAAAAGTGAAATCGCCCAAACAAAAAGCCTTAGAATCTTAGATGGATTTATTCCTAATCTATGGTCGATCAAAGATGAAGCAGTAAAAAACATGAACTCCATAGAAAACTCTAAATTAAAAGCTGCAGAAGATGAAAAAGCTAGGGTTGAAGAAGACACTATTTCAAAAACGAGAGCAGAAATTGAAACGCCGAAGAAAAAGCATATAAAGAAAACTTACAGACAAGCTCTCTTCCCTGCAAAAACACTTGAAAACGAAACGGAAATAAAAGAATATTTAAAATCTGTTGAGCAAAGCCTCCTATCGCTATTAGAGGATTGCGATGGTATTGAAATAAACTAGGGAGATAGATAGGATATGAACAAAACAGCCATAAAAAACTTTGCCGTTTGGGCAAGGAAAGAATTAATAGAAAAATCCACTCAGAGAGCAAAAATATATGGAATAGAAAAAGATCAAGAGATGACGGAGATGGATACTGCCCTTAATGGGCAAATCCTGACCAAAAACGAAAAAAATGCAAGAACTGTCTTGATCGATAAAATAAAAAAAGAAGGTTTT
>JAAZCH010000232.1 GCA_012513395.1 Tissierellia bacterium | reverse complement strand
GCCGCACATCTTAGCCCCACCTAATTCCTTGGCCAAATATGAAAGTCCTCCTGATTCCCCATAAATTATTCCGCCATTTTCATGAAATTTTTTTATAGATTCTAGCATTGAGGTATTTCTAGATAAGTTGTATTTAAAATTTTCTACTTTTCCACCTGGAATATAAATAATATCCACTTTAGGAATTTTTTTGTCGTATAAGGGTGAAAAATATTCTATCTCAAAATACTTTTCCAATAGCTTTTCATTCTCTCCATAGTGAAATGAAAACGCCATATCCTTGGCAATTCCCATTTTTAGTCCCGAAAATTTAATATCAGAAACCTCTTTTGCTTTAACTTCCTTCATTAATTCAATTATTCTATCTAAATTTATAGTATTTTCTGAAGCAAGAGCAGCTTTAGTCAATTCTTCGCTAAATTCCTCAATTAATATAGGTTCCACTAATCCAAGTTCTTCATTGGGAATTTTTAAGTTTTCAAACTCTTCTATATGACCTAAAACTTCAATATCTAGATTCTCTTCCACCATTTGTTTCAATTGGTGATACATCATTTTTCCAGTCATTGAAAAGATTATGCCTTTTATTCTTCCTTCAGAATAATCTAGGATTCCCTTTAACTTGGGTATTATAGTAAACATTTCTCCTTGGGGTCTATAAACTAAAATTGAATTAATATCTAGGAATTTAGCAATATCAAAGGCAGATGCTTTTGTACCCCTGCCAATTCCATCGAAATATCCCATTGCTCCTTCCACAACTCCCATCTCGCCATAGTTCAAGGATAGAGCCATTCTTATTCCATTCTCTCCCATTAAATGCAAATCCAAATTACTTCTTCTATTTCCAGTTGCAATGGATAAGAATTTAGAGTCTATAAAATCCGGTCCACATTTAAATCCTCTAACGTCATAACCTTTTTCTTTAAGCAATCTCGACAAAATTATTGTGGTCATCGTCTTGCCAGAATTACTCCCTGGAGCAGCTAATTGGATTAATTTCATAATATTTCCTCTAGTTTTTTATAAAATAAATCGTTTATTTCTATCCTTTCACATAATCCTTTTAATTCTACTTCTACGTCAAATCCTTTTTCTCTTAACATACTAGCCCAAGAATCTTTCTCGTCTGAACCCATATCATTTTTCGCATGATCTCCAGCTACCAATAAGAAAGGAGTTAAAAGTACTTCTCTTTCCTCAATTTGTTCAAGTTTTTCCAAAACATCCTCAAAAACTAGACTCCCTTCTACAGTACCCACATATATTTTTTCGCCCATTTCATCTAACTTATTTTGCAAGCCGAGATAAGCTTGATCAACCTCTACAGTAGTTCCATGACCCATTAAAATGGTAGGCTTTTCGAAAAATAAATTCTTTAATACTTCAGCAACATTTTCCATATCCCTTTCATCTGTTAATAATGCTTCAGAAAATCTAACATTCAATCTTTTGTCGTTGTTATATACTCTTGCTTGCTTTTTAATCTTTTCGTATTCAATTCCAGGGATTACATAAAGAGCTAAAACTGATATGTCTCTTATACCTTTTTCTTCCATATGAAGAAGAGCTTCAGGCATATTGAAATAGTGAATATTTTCTTTT
>JAAZCH010000231.1 GCA_012513395.1 Tissierellia bacterium | reverse complement strand
ATAGGCTACTTGGTAGGAATACGAAGGAAGAAACCAACAGAGCGTGAGATTAAGATGCAAGAAGAGATTATAAACATGCTTACTTTTGATGGGAGTGTGAAAAGGTGAAGATAAAAAAGAAACCAGAAGATATCTTCAAAGAGTATGAAAAGGGAAAAGAATTTAACACTAATATCAGTTTATATGAAAACGTTGAAAAGAATCAGCGTTTTTTTATTGGAGATCAATGGTATGGAGTAAATGCTCCAGGACTAATGAAACCAGTGTTTAATATGATTAAAAGAGTAGTTACTTTTTTTATATCAATGTTAGTCAGTGATGATATTGGAGTTAATCTGGAATCTTTTTTCGAAGATGAAACTAGGGAATTAGAAACAAAGATTATATCAAAAGAAGTTGAGAAGGTAATAGAAAAAACAAAGCTTAAGCAAAAAACACGAACATCAATAAAGAACTGTTGTGTTGATGGTGATACAGCTATGTATGTAAACTTTAATCCTAGTATAGATACTGGGCAGAATGTAAAGGGTGATATTGAATTAGAAATAATTGATAATACTAACATTATATTTGGTAATCCATACTCTCATGATCTACAAAAGCAACCTTATATATTGGTAAGTCAAAGATTATATATTGATCAAGTAAAAGAAGAAGCAAGAGAAAACGGATTAAAAGAGTATGAAGTAGAAAACATTGTAGCAGATGATGATAACTATTATGAAACAGCTAGCAAAGAAGATGGACTGGTTACTGTTATAACTAAGTTCTGGAAAGAAAAAAGAACTATCAAAGTACCTACAGATATTCAAGGTGTATACGATGAAAGAGAAATTACAGAAGTGCATTATATTAAAGCAACAAGAAATGTAATTCTAAAAGATGATACAAATCTAGAATATACATTGTATCCAGTTGCATATATGACATGGGAACCAGTTAAAAGGAATTATCATGGACAATCACCTATTACAGGCTTAATACCAAATCAAATTTATGTGAATAAACTATTTGCTATGGCTATGTTATTTACTCAAAATATGGGCTTTCCAAAGGTGTTTTATGATTCTCAAAGAATAGCGGATTATACAAATAGCGTAAGTGAAGCAATTAAAGTTCAGAACATGGATGCACTAGGTAGAGTGATGGATGGATTTAAACCTCCTGATTTTTCTAATCAAATAACTCAAATTATTGAAATGACTATAAACTACACTAGAGATATGATGGGAGCAAGTGATGCAAGTTTAGGAAATGTTAATCCTAATAATACAAGTGCAATTATTGCTGTTCAACAAAGTTCCAATATGCCTTTAGAGTTACAAAGGTTAGCATATTACGATTATGTGGAAGATATAGTAAGAATTATTGTGGATATTATTTCATACAGTTATGGAGTTAGAAAGTGCCAAATACCAAGTGAAATAGCAGAACTATACGGATTAAAAGAAATAACACTTGAAGGTGAAGAGAAATTAATTGACATTATAGATCTTGATTTTTCTCAATTACAAAATAAAAACCTTGATTTAAATATAGATATTGGAGCAAGTACGTTCTGGAGTGAAACAGCACAGATTCAAACAATGGATAACTTATTTAATAAAGGAATACTTAAGGATCCAGTGCAATACATAGAAGGAATACCTGATAAATATATAAAGAATAAACAAAAGATTATTGAAAACATTAAGGAAGAGATGCTCAAACAAGAGCAAATATTACAGGAACAAATTATTCAAGAAGAAAATATGATGCACCAACCATAGTGCAAGGAGATAAGAATGGAAGATTTAATGAATACACAAACCAGTGTAGAAGAAACTACAGACAGTGATGATCTAATATTTGAAGAACTAAACCAAAGTGATGATGATAATAGTGAAGAAACTGAAATCCAAGAAGAAACAATAGAAGAAAATACCAAAGCACAACAAGGTTTAAAAGTAAAATATAACGGTATAGAAAAGGAAATACCATATGAAGATGCAATTGTATATGCCCAAAAAGGAATGAACTATGACAAACTGCAATCAAGATATGAAGCATTAAAGAATGCTCCTGAAATACAAATAATTAACCGA
This sequence comes from Tissierellia bacterium, assembly GCA_012513395.1. The sequence goes on along the minus strand of JAAZCH010000231.1, from coordinate 9,526 downwards.
CAAGCCAGTGATATGGGAATGAGTACTCAAGAGTATATTAATTACCTGGATACATTTCAGAAGAAATCATTTGAGAATAAAGCACTGCAACAATTACAACAATTGTATCCAAGTGAAAATATGGAACTATTACAGCAGTTAGCTAAGAATCAAGTAGATGAATATGTAAGAGGAAAAAGGGAACAAGAGATTCAAAGACAGCAACAACTAGCACAAGAAGAAGATGAACACCTAACAATACAAGTGGAAAGATTTATGGATGCATATCCAGATGTAAATATGGAAAAGTTACCTCCAGAAGTTATTCAATCTATTTCACAAGGTGAAGATATTCTATCTGCTTACTCAAGATATGAAAATAAATTATTAAGGGATCGTTTAAGTGCATTAGAAGTAAACAGTAAGAATAGAAATAAAGCAGTTGGAACACTTACTCAAAATAATTCTAATGAAAATGAAACGGATCCTTTTTTACAAGGCTTATTAGGCTAGAAGGAGAAAAACAATGGCAGTAAATTTAGCAACTAAATATGAAAAGCAATTAGCAACAGCAATGACATTAGAAAGTGTTATAGCAGGAAGAACAAATACAGAATACGAATTTACAGGAGTTAAGAGTATTAATATTCTTACACCAGTAACACAAGCATTAAACGATTATACACGTACAGGAGCAAACAGATACGGAACTCCTACTGAACTACAAGATACTAAACAAGAATTAACACTAACAAAAGATAAATCCTTCTCTATTACAGTAGACAAAGGAAATAATAGCGATCAACAATTTATTAAAAAGGCTGGTAAAGTTGTTAAGGCACAAGTTGGGGAACAATGCACACCATTCTGGGATAAGAATGCATTAGCTGTATGGGCTACTACTACAAATAAAAAAATTGTAGCAACACCAGATAAAGATAGTGCATTAGATATGTTTATAGATGCAAGAAAACACCTAATTGACAACAATTTCCAAGTAAATATAAATGACTGTACAGCTTATGTAAGTTCAACAGTATACGCTTTACTATTAAAGAATCCTTTATTTATGGGAGTAGAAACATTAGCAAAAGAAATGCTAACTAAAGGAACAGTAGGACAATCTATGAATTTCTTAATTAAAGAAGTACCTGCAGGTTATTTGCCAGTTGGATGCCATGCAATATTTACACATAAAAAAGCAGTGTTAGCTGTAGATAAACTAAATGAATTAAAGATTCATGATAACCCTCCAGGAATCAATGGTGCATTAATCGAAGGCAGACAATACGGTGATGCATTTGTGTTGGATGTATTCAAAAATGGAGTATATAAGAGTACAGCATCATAATAACTAAGGAAGGGATATATAAAAGTATCCCTTTTTTATTTTAGGAAGGGAGCAAGGTTATGAAAGCAGAAGAATTATATAAAATAACAAAAGCATTAATGTTTGAGAAAGCATCTTCAAAAGATTATGACAATTATTATCTAGACAATATAAATGTTATCCTTGCTGATACTTTTAATTTAAATAATGTTTTAAGAGAATTTAAGGGATTAGATCCTTTAATTAATATACCTACAGTAACAAAAAAAGATGATGAAATAACTTATGAACCTGAATTATGTTCAAGGGTATTACCAAATGGATTAGCTTCAAGATTCTTTATTGATGACGATTTAAGTAAGTTTAATATATTTACAACTTATTATGAGAATGCAAAGATTGAAACTATGCGATTTATACCAAGTGAAGTGGTAGATGTTTATGCTTAAACAACAGCAATATAAAGCACAAGAATATAAAACATATGAAGTAAAGAATCCAGGTGGTGGTGGACTTAATATAGAAGATCTACCTTTTAATTTATTAACTGTTCAAAGTCCTAAAATGTTAAATATGATGATGAAGAATGGTACATTTAGCAAAAGATATGGACAGAGTGAAGTAAAAGAATTTGATGATCCTATTATTACAGTAGGTTATTATATGCAAAAGATGATAGTTCATGCAGGAACTAAGCTATATAGCTATGAAGTAGCAACAGATACACTAACAGAATTGTATAGCAGTATGACAACAGATAAAGGTATATTTATAAATTTTAATAAGAATTTATATTATTTAAATGGTAAATATATTCAATATGACAATACAGATGTTAAGGAAGTAGTACCTTACGAACCTGATTTATGTATTAATAGAAAACCTGATGGAACATATTCTGATTTAGTAGATAATTATAATCGTTTAGGAAGTGGATTTAAAAATACTTTTAATGGTGATGGCTCAAGTAAAAAATATGTTTTAACAGATAAAGAACTAGATGCTACATTGGTAAAGGTAACTGTAGGAACTACTGATATGACTGAAAATAGTGGCTTTACAGTAGACAGAGAAAAAGGTGAAGTGACATTCACAACTGCACCAGCAACAGGACAAAACAATGTTGTAATAACTGCGTATAAAACAACTCAAAAGTATATTGATTCAATATTAAATTGTAAATATCATGTATCTTTTGGTGGTGAAAACAACTCTAGGTTATTCTTAGCAGGAAGTGGCAATGCTGTTTATTATTATTCAGATGTATTTGATGCATCTTATTTTCCAGAGAATAATTATGGAACACTAGGAAATGGTGAATATGATATTACAGGATTTGGTGAACAGTATAATGTTTTAGTAGTATTTAAAGAAAGTGAAATGTATGCAATATCTTATTACTATGACAGTGATAGTATGGCAAGATTTGATAGTAGAGTTATAAATGCACATATGGGCTGTGATATACCAGGTTCAATTAAACTAGTAGACAATAAGCTTACATGGGCTCACACAAGATTTGGAGTTTTAGTGCTACAGTCAACAGTAATAGAAGATGAAAGAAATGTAAATGTAATCTCTAGAAATGTAAATGGTGGAGTTAGAAACAAAGGATTATTACAAGAAAATAATTTAAAAGATGCTCAAACAGTGGTATTTCAAGGTAAATACTTTTTTACTGTAAATAATCATGCTTATGTATGGGATTATCTTTCAACTCCTTATGTAGGAAACAAAGATCCAGATCAGGATGCTTTAGTTTTAGCTTGGTACTATTGGGATAATATTGACTGTAATAGTTTTATACATGATGAATTAACTTTATATTATGCAAGTGGCAATAAGATATGTAAGTTTAATAATAGCTATGATGATTTTGGTGAAGCAATAACAAGCTATTATCAGACACCATTCTTTCAATTTACAGGCTCTGAATGGTTAAAAACAATTAAGAAGATGTATGTAATGGTTAGAGGTGATACACCTTCTCAAATAAAGATTAAATATATTACAGAAGAGAATCCACAAGGTGAAAAAGAAGTGGATGATATTAATGTTTATACAAAACTATGGGATGAATTTAAATGGAATACATTTGGATGGACATATATAGAATTTGGTAATACATTTGCCAGAAACTGTTCAATAAAAAAAGTTCAAATGTTAAGCATCCTATTTGAAAACAATCAACCAGAAAGAGATATGAGTATTGTAAACATGAAATTCTTATATACACCTGTAAAGAGAATTAAATAGAAGGGAGTAATAAATGGAAAAATTAAGTTTTACACCAGAAGAAGGATTAATAAATTCAATAGAATTTCCAGATCCATCAAGTGAAAGTGATACTAGAGAACAATTGCAAAGACTACATAATCAAACAAAAACATTTGTAAATGGAATGATAGACACATTAGCAAGTAATGATGGTGCAAAGAATATAGGTAATACTTCTATAAGTGTAAATGGAGTAAGCAAAAACAAGCTTGATGAACAAATACAATTGTTAAATCAAGGGAAAATAAGTTCAGCAACAATAAAAGCATTAAAAATTAATAATGATGGTGCTATTGAGTTCTCAAATGATGGAACTACATACCAAGCTACTGCATCCAGTGGACATGTTATTTTAAATGAATATGATGATACATTTCCACAAAGATCTAGATTAAAGTTTACTAATGTAACAATTACAGATGAGGACAATGTTACTGTTATTCATGGAATTAAAGGTGATACTGGAGCACAAGGACCGCAAGGTGAACAAGGCATTCAAGGCTTACAAGGTTTACAAGGTGCAACAGGACCTCAAGGCTTACAAGGTATTCAAGGAATTAAAGGTGATCAAGGTGAGCCAGGAATTGATGGAAGAGATGGTAATTCATTTGTTGTTAGAGGAAGGTTTAACACTTATGCAGAACTAACAACAGTATATCCAGCAGGCTTAGAAGGATGGGCTTATGCAGTAGGAACAGCTGAAAATAATACGGTTTATAATTGGGATGTTGATGTTAGTCAATGGGTTAATTTAGGAAAACTACAAGGACCAGCAGGAGCACAAGGACCACAAGGTGAAGCAGGACCAAAAGGTGATCAAGGTATACAAGGACCGCAAGGATTGCAAGGTATTCAAGGAGTAGCTGGAGCAACAGGGGCAACAGGAGCAACTGGTGCAACAGGACAAGCAGGACCAGGATTAATAACGGGTGGAGCAACAGGACAAGCCTTAACTAAAAAAAGTGCAACATCATACGATACACAATGGACTACTATATACACTAAAGCAGAAACAGATACCGAACTTAATAAAAAAGCAACTACAGCAACAGTAACAGCAATAGATACAAGAGTAACAACACTAGAAAACAAAATACAATCTAATAAGGTTAGTGCTACATTATTAAGTGCTTCATGGACTGGTACATCTGCACCATATAGTTATAGTTTAACTGTTACTGGAGTTACTACATCACCTGAAAGCAACCAAGATATAGACCTAGCAGTAGGAGTTACAAAAGCACAATTAGATGCTTATAATAGTGCGGAAATAGTAGATGACGGACAATTAGCCAACACTATTAAATTTAAAGCATATGGTAAAAAACCTGATATAGATATACCTTTAAAAATATTATTGAAAGGGGTAAAATAATGGCTAATTTTTTAAGAAGAGGCGGAGGTGGAGATTCTAAAAACTATCTTATTAAAGATGGTATATATATTAAAACACCCACAAATACTGGAACTGCACCAACACAAGGAACAGGCTATATTAGAATTTTTCATAACGGAGGAACTAACACAACATTAACTACTACAATGAACTTTAGTTCTCACGTGCCTGATAATTGTAGAGTTGTTATTGAATTTGACACAGTAGCTGTTACTTCTCCAAACACAGTGTTGATTAATTATGATACACAAACAAACAACACTTACAACTTAGCAAGGATAGTAGAAAAAAATAACTCAAAAGTGCTTATGTCTATTCTTAGAAAAGACTTAATAGTTGCTTCAAACGGAGGTGGATCCACATATGCTAGATGTGATATTAGAATTACTAATATGTGGTATGAGGAATTGTAATAAAAAATATTTACAAAGAATCTATAAGTATATGTATAAAAATAAGAATAAAAGTGACTAAAAAACATTTAGTCTTTTTATTTTAGGAAGGAGGTGCAAATGGATAATATTGAAAAAATATTCCATAGAAAAGATGGAATAAGAATATCTTCAGAGTTTGGCTGGAGAACATCTCCTATAACAGGGAAATCAGAGTTCCATAGAGGAGTTGATTTTGCTACAAATGGTAGAACATTACCCCAGTATGCACTTGATGATGGATATGTTGCAAGATGTGGAATAGACAATACTAACGCTATATTTGCAGAAGTAGCATTTACTAAGCTTGGGATTGTTGGCCAGTATTACCATTTAAGTAAATTAAATGTAAAGCTAGGACAAAAGGTAAATGAGAATACCATTATTGGAAATACTGGAACTACAGGAAATTCAACAGGCATTCACTTGCATTTTGGAATGTATCCTATTGATGATTTAAAAGTAAGTTACTACAGCAGAAGATGGAGAAATTTTATGGCATTTGAATTTACAGATAAAGGTGTAGAAATAGTAACAGTAGATCCTAGTATATCTTTGTATATTTTAAAGAATACTAGTTCAAGTGGTTATCCAGTTAGGAATAATCCTAATGGTGCTATTGAAGGATACACAAAAAAAGGAGAATGGTTAACAGTCCATAAAATCACTAAAGACTTTATAAAAGGTTATAAATGGTGCTTAGTGGATACTTATACATTAAAAAATGTATGGATACAAGTAGATTTAGATTATATGAGATTTGAAATATAGAAATAGGAGAATGAATATGAATTTATTAAGTGTAACATCAACAGTAGTTATTTTAGCGATTTTAGTAGAAGCTTTAATAAACATTTTTGAAACTCTAGTGGTAGATCAAAAAATACAATGGCAATACATCGGTTCAATACTATTAGGAATTATTATATGTGTTGCATATAAAGGTGATTTATTAACAGTAGTAGGACTAAGTACAACAATCCCATATTTAAATTACATATTAACTGGAATAGTTATATCTAGGGGAGCGAATTATACTTCTGATTTATTAGATAAGTTAAACAACTCCAAAGGAGAATAAACATGGCAAACAGTACATTTACTTTAGGAGATGTGGTGTTTATAGTCAGTTTAATCTCAGGAATATTAGGAGTTATTGTGGTAGGCGGTAATTTAAATCCGGTGAAAAAATTAAGTAAAAGAATTGATGACCATGAGAAAACGCTAGAAAAACATGATGAAAGGATAGCCGCAAATAAATCAGGAATAAAATCACTATGTAGTAATTTAGATAATCACATACAAGTTAATAGTAAGGAAAGTATTGTAATTATTAGAACACTTAAAACACTGTTAGATAATCAAATAGTAAGAAATGAAGAAGAATTACAAAATTCAAGTAAAGAATTAGGTAATTACTTAATTGAAAGGAATTGATTATGGAAAGACCTAAGTTAAGAGAAGTAAGTAAAAGTGGGAAAGAAACTCATTTAGAGAAAAAAAGAAAAGTAGAAGCTAATAAGCGAGCTTTATTAAAAAAGCTAGGAAGGAAATAAAAAATGGCATTTGTAGCATTATCAGGTGGCTTACAAGGAAAAGTTCCAATCCAATCACAATCAGAAAGAGAAAAAATAGCAAGAATAAAAGGACTGTCTTTATTAAATTTGCCTGCATTTGCTGAAAAACAAGGAATATCATTACCAACTACAACATCAACTAGAAAAGCAAGTTCAAGTTCTTATGCACCATCTTATGGTTATGAAGAAGGACCTTCACTGTATGACCAATATTTAGCACAATTAGAAGCTGAAAGACAAAGAAGAGTTGCTGCGATTAAAGATAGTATTAGAGCACAAGTAGAAATGTCTGTAAATGGTTATGAATCACAAAGACCTGAAACAAAAGAAAACTATCAAACTCTAAAGAATCAATCTGAACTTGAAAGATACAATCAAGGAAGAATGTTAAGAGAATCTCAAGCTAATAGAGGTGCTTTGGATAGTGGAGCAGGAAGACAAGAACAATTAGCAATGCAAAATAATTATGGAAATGCATTAAATAGTATCAATCAAGCGGAACAAAAAGATTTAAATGCTTTAAGTAGAGCGATAGAAGATGTTAGGGCTCAAGGAAGAATACAGGAAGCATTAGCAGAAGCAGATGCTGCAGGTGATTTTAGTACTGCATTAGCTGGTGGATATGAAAATTATGCAAATAGTGCTAACTTTGCAAATGCAAGTTCAGGAATTAGAAAAGCAACAAGAGGCGGAAGTGCAGTATCAAGTTCTTCTGGTACAGGAGTAGATCGTGGAACAAGTTATATTAATAGTTTGTTACTCGGAAGAAGTCCATCACAAAGCACAGCATCAAGAATCCAAGAAATATATAGAAGAAAATTAAATGAAGATGATTTAAAAAGATTAGGCTCAACGAGATAGGAAGGTAAAATGATATGTATCCAAAAGAAATAAAATCAACAAAAGATAGACTTGATTATGCTGTTGCAATGGGTAAAAAAATCAAGGAAGAGGAAGAAAAAAAGAAAAAGGATACATTGTATCAACAAGCGTATAAAGAACTATCTCAACCTAAGCAAACAATCCAACCAACAAAAGACGAATATCAACAAGCTTATAATGAAGTGTTTATGGAATATAGTAATCCAGAGAAAACAAGAAGAGATTATATACCTACCTTAAACACTGTTAGTAATAAACAAGTGAATAATGTTGGAGATGCTTTATCACATTTAGGACAAAAAGCTATCTATGGCTTAGCTGGTGGAATGTCAAATATAGCTGGTGGAGTTGCAAAAACATTAGGGAATCCAGGAACTGCTATTGATGTAGTTCTTGATATTCCTGAATCTATGCATAATTCATTCCTAAAGAATACCTATAAAATTATGGATAAAGAAAATCCAGGTTATTATAATGTTCTAAGTGAAAAAGATAAAATTAAACATGATAGTTTATTCAATCAAACAAAAACAGAAAACTTTTTGGATAGAAATATAGATCAGTATGATGATTTTATGAATTGGTTAGATAATAATCCAGTTTCAAATGTATTGGATAATGTAGGAGATGGATATTTAAATTCAAATAACTATTTTAGATCAAATTATAATGAAGAAGATATGAATAAAATTCTTAAATTTGGTGGAGATATTGTTCAAGGTGCAACAAACATGATTCCAAGCATAACAGTCGGAGCAGTAACAGGTAATCCATCTTTAGCAATGGGAACAATGGGAGTAAATGCTTATGGTGGTGGTTTACACCAAGCACTAATGGAAGGTGCAGACCTTGAAAATGCATATAGATATGGATTAGCAAATGCACTAACAGAAGTTGCTACTGAAAGTTTAGTTGGTGGTATTCCAGCTTTAGGTGGTGGGTATGCGGATAATCTTATAACTAAAGTAACCGATAAAGCATTTAAAACTCCAACAGCTAAGAATATTGCTAATAAAGGATTAGATCTATTAGGTGAAGGATTAGAGGAATATTTAGGAGATGTTATTGGTGAATTTACTACTGATATATATTCAAATGAAAAACAATACGAAGATCCTATGCAAAGACTTAAAGATGCACAAGCTGATGCACTATATAGTGGATTAGTAGGTATAGGAACAGCAGGCTTATTGAATGCCCCTGGATATATAAGTGAAGTGAATGCAAATAGACAAAATAATGCATCTACTGATACTATTCAAAGCAACATATTAGAAAATAATACATTAGCAAAAGAGCCTGTAAATAGCGAAATAAAGCAAGCAGTAACAGAACTGGAAGAAGAATTTAATCAACCAAAACAATATGAATTAACTCAAGAACAACTGGACAATAGTCCTTTTTCTTTAGAAGAATTGCAATCAGATGGTAGTGAAATAATTATTACTAAAAATGAATTATTAAATGATAATGCATTAATTAAAGATAATGCTCAAAAGGTAAATGCTCAAAATATCGAAATAGAATCACAAGGTAGCTATGATAGTCAAACTGTAAAAACATTATCAAAATTAAGCAATTCATATGGTATACCTTTGGAGTTTGAAAGCTTACCTTCTAATATAAACGGTATGTATTATGATGGTAAAATTGT
>JAAZCH010000230.1 GCA_012513395.1 Tissierellia bacterium | reverse complement strand
TATTAGAAATTACAATGTATCCTTGTATAGAAAGAATCAGTTCATCTACGTAAAAAGAAATGAAGAAATTTACGAAACTATATTGACAGGAATAAATAATGATATGGAAATAATTACAGAAACAGATGGACAAGTAAATATATTTTCTTACAATGACTCTAGAATTGTAGTGGACAAGTAGGATAAGAAACTGGGATTTAATAATATCCCAACTACGAATATTTTTTGAAGACAGAAAATAATATTATATTTTATTACCATATAAATTTTCATATGCAAAAATTTAAATAGAAATCATATTAGAAGATTTCTATGAGAACATTAGGATACTATTTAAAATTAATATAAAAAGTATCGACCTATCTTAATCAGGATAAGCCGATACACAAACTATTTCACACTACTCTTAAACTAACTATACTTTTTTGCAAGTTCTCTTATTTGATCTAATCTTCTATATCCAATTTCAGGTGAAACAGTGCAATCAGCGCCTATAATAACGCCTTTATTACCAGAGTCTTCAATTAGATTTTTTACATGCTCTTCTATTTCTTCTTCAGATCCCTTATCAATAAGAGTTTCTTTATTATTATCAAATCCGCCTAAAACACAAGATCCTTTGAATAATTCTTTACCTTCTTTTAGCGAAACTTTTTCTGTAAATACTGCCCAATTATAAACTTTAGCAGGATAGTCAACATAAAAATTTAAATTGTTAGTATAATCGGCATATCCACAAATATGAAGAATATTATTCTCCCATAGTTCATCTATTATTTTTAACACTTCCATATCAGAAGGTTTTACATATTTTTCATGAAATTCTTTTCCTTCTGAATCAGATTGAAGTGCTTGAACGCTATAATATGTTCCTGATATTCCAGATTCTTCTTTTAGTTTTTTCACTAATACTATCAAGTCCTTAGCGATCTCCATAGATGCGTTTAACATTGCTTCCGGATCTTCTAGAAATAATTCCACAAATAATTCTGGTTTTTGTTTGTAACATTCAGTATAGAGCCTAATATAGTTTAATGGGGCAAATATATTGTAAAAAGCTAAAATTTCTCCATTAAAATAATTGTTAATTTCCTTTACCATTGCTACTTGTTTATCATACCACTCGTGATTTTCTCCGATTGATTTTATTTTCTTAATATCTTCGATTGATTCTATATCATTTTCCATGATTGAAGGATGTCCGAAGAAAGCATCAGACATTATCTTCACGAAATCAGGATGCAATTCATCATATAATTTTTTAGTGCCATTTATGGTATTTAATATTATATCTTCATCATAAAGCCCTCTGAATTGATTATATTCATCTGCGAAATGCCACCAAAAACCAACAGGTACCCTATCTGCTTCTTTGTTATTAATAACGTCTAATATTAATTGCTTTTTATTCTCCATTTTCTCTCCTTAATTCTTTAAACTATTTGAAATTCCACGAAAAATTAGATAACCTACAAACGAGCCACCATCTAATATTCCTATACTAGCATCTCCATAATAAGCTGCCCTTCCATGAACCGATTTCATTTCTTTAGTTTTCTCAGAACTTTGCTTTGCAATTTCAGTTGATTTTTCAAATAATTCTAAAAGTTCATATTTTTCAAAATTCTCTTTTAGATATTCTGTAGTTGGAACTAAAGTATCAATTACAGTCTTTTCACCTAGTTTTGCTCCACCTTTGTTCATAATTTCTTCATTGAAAATTTCAAAAAATCTAATAATATCTTTTTTTGAAAATTCTGTTTTTCCTTTATATTTTTTTCCAATTGCCATAAGTCCGAAAGATATTATCGTACCCAAACTAGATGGAGCCTTTTCATTAAAAGACATAGCAGATTTAAACAAACTCATTCCAATATCTTCATTGTCAAAGCTTTTTAACTCCTTTACGGCAGCTTCAAATCCATTAGACATTGTAATTCCTAAGTCTCCGTCTCCATTTTGTTGATCTAGTTCAATCAGATAATCTCTGTTTTCCGACATTTCTGCAGATATGAATTCAAACACTTTAATTAAATCTTCTTTTTTATACATATCCATCCTCATCACTTTTTGTTAATATTAGTATAAAATGGTGTATATGCGTCCATTAAAAGTAGTTCTTCTAATTCTTCATCTAGTTTCAAAATTGTAATTGATAGTCCTGCCATCTCCATTGATGTTGCAAATTCTCCAATGTGAGGCGAAACTATTCTAGTTCCTTTTTTGTTTATGAGTTTGTAAATTTCATTATAAATAATATAAAGCTCCTCTAGTGGAGTAGAGCCCAAGCCATTTATCATAACTGTAACTGCATCAGAATTAGTTAGATTTAGTTCAGCATTTAATTTATCAAAAAGCAATTGTGCTGTTTCTGCTGAAGTGAGAAGTTTTGAAACCTCTATTCCTACTTCTCCATGTATTCCCATTCCAATTTCCATTTCATCTTCTGAAATTGAAAATGTTGGTTTTCCAACTTCTGGTACAATACATGGTGAAAGTGCTACACCCATTGTTTTAATATTTTCTTGGACTTTTTCCGTAACACCTACGACTTCAGATAAGTCGTATCCTTTTTTTGCTGCTGCACCTGCAATTTTATACGAATATACAAGCCCTGCAACTCCTCTTCGTTTTTCCCTATTTTCATATGGAGAAGATGCGACATCATCTCTAACTAGTACTTCTTTAACATTAATGCCTTCCATTTCAGCCATAGATCTTGCCATTTCAAAGTTTAATTTATCTCCACCATAATTTCCATATAGACATAAAACACCTTTTCCAAAATCACAAGCTTTAATCATTTCATACATCTTATTCGCAGATGGAGAAGCAAATACATTACCTACTGCACATCCATCTATCATTCCATCTCCAACGTAACCTAAGAAAGTTGGGAGGTGGCCACTACCACCTCCAGTAACAATTCCAACTTCATTAACTTTTTTATTTTTGTTTAAAATGATTCTCTTATCTTCGTCCAAAGCTTCTAATTTTTCTGGATTTGCTAATAAAATTCCCTCAATGGATTCGTCTACAAAATTAACAGGATCATTTATTATCTTCTTCACTTTACACTCCTTATAATAATTTATATTAGTTTTCTATTCTTACAAATTTGCCGTCTTGTATCTTCATTGGAACTAAAGATCTTACTGCATCTCCTAATTCGTTCATATCGTATGGTCCGCTTAAAGCTTCATATCCCTTCATGTTAGCTAAAACTTCTCTAACTGCAGTAGGGTCATCGCTATTTGCCTCGTTAATAGCTGTTGCAAGTTGTTTTACTACGTCATATGTTTGCATTACGAAAGCATCACCTTCTTTGCCTGTCATCTCTTTATACTCTCCAATTACTCTTACAAACTCTTCATTTTGTACATCAGGAGAATAAGCATTCATTAAAAATGCCCCTTCAACTACATCGCCAGCTAAGTCAATTAATTCTTGTTTTAAAGTTGAGCTTGACAAAATCATTTGCACATTGAAATCTAAATTTTGTGCTTGTCTAAGAATATTTGCAGAGTCTTGATAATATGCTACTGGAAAATATCCTTCTGGATTTGTAGCTTTTGCGTTAGAAATCATTGGAGTAAAATCACTTGTTTGGTTTGGAATATATGATTGTGTATCAGTTACTACTCCGCCAAGTTCTGTAAATACTTCTGTAAAGATTTTAGCAATATTATTTCCCCAATCATCATTAACATTTAATATAGCTACTGATTTTATTCCTAAATTATTATATACATATTCTGCATATTGTTTAGTTTCAATTTGTTGCGTTGGTGTATTTCTAAAAATATAATCTCCCAATGAAGAAAAGTCAGCATGTGAAGAAGTTGGTGAATAGTTAATAATCTTTGCATTTTCATATATTGGAGCTGCTGCCATTGATGGTGTTGAACCAAATCCACCTATAACTGCCAAATATTTTTCTTCAGAAATAATTTTATTCGCGAGGTTTACAGCTTCTTTTGCATCGTTCTTATCATCATAGAAGTCAACTACGATTTTTCTTCCTCCCAATACTCCACCTTCGGTTTCGTTGATATCTTTTAAAGCTATTTCTACAGCAATTTTTTCAGTATCTCCATATTGTTTAGAATCTCCCGTTAGAGGTCCGTACCATGCAAAATAAATATCTCCTCCGCTTTCTCCTTCACCCTCAGTTGCTGGGGTTTTGCTGCTATTGTCACAAGCTACCAATGCTAATGTCAAAACTAATACCATCAATAATAAAAATTTTCTTTTCATAATTAATCCTCTTTTTTCCTTTCAAATAATAATTCACATACACAATTTCCTTCTGCTATCGTCTTACCTAGAGTAAATTTTAATTCTTTAAAAGAATCTCCTATTGCTCTATCACCCTCCATAGTTATATCACATAATTCTGCTAAATCATCTCCTGAATAACCTTGTTTTATCCATTCTTCTACATAAGGACAGTAATTAAAATGAATTTCAAATCGATCATCTGTTTTGTCAACTACTTCCATTTCATATATGTCGTAGTGTGGTTGGGAAGCAAAAACTTCTAAAAATTCGTCATTGTCAAAATCTTCTTCTAGTTTCTCTTTCATTTCCACAGCAATATCTTCGCCATATTTATAAATGGCTCTTCGAGCAAAATCTTTATCAACCCCAAGTTTTTTTGCCTCTTCAATCATATTACTGATTGTTGCAGCCCTACGCTGGCATATATTTCTCTGACCATCTAAGGCTGGATTTGTTTTACTCTTTTTGTTAGTTATTTCCAAACTAAACACCTCCCAAATATAGTTCATGCACTTCTTGATTATTTAATAATTCGCTACTTTTACCTTCTAAGCGTATTATTCCTGTTTCTAATACATATCCCCTATCAGAGATATTCAAAGCCATTTTTGCATTTTGTTCAACTAGCAAAACTGTAGTTCCATTATTTCTTATTTCCTGGATTAAATTAAAGATATTTTTTACAATTAATGGCGCTAAACCTAATGAAGGCTCATCTAAAAGTAATATTTTTGGTTCCGCCATCAACGACCTACCAATTGCTAACATTTGTTGCTCTCCGCCAGATAACGTACCCCCTTGTTGCCAACTTCTTTCTTTTAAAATTGGAAACATAGAATATACAAATTCCATTTTCTTTTTTATTTCTTCATTACTGCGCAAGTACCCACCAAGTTCTAAATTTTCTTGAACTGACATTCTAGGAAATATTTGTCTTCCTTCCGGGGAAAGTGAGATTCCCTTATTTACAATATCATATGATTCAAATTTTGTTATATCTTCGCCATCTAGTATTATCTGCCCTTCTAAAGGTTTTAACAAACCAGCTAAACACTTTAAAATAGTGGTTTTTCCTGCTCCATTCGAGCCTATTATAGTTACTATCTCACCTTTGTCAATTCCGAAGGACACTCCTTTCACCGCTTTTATTGCTCCATAATTTATACACAAATCTTTTACTTCAAGTAGCATTAGTTGTCCTCCTCTCCAAGATAAGCATCTATTACAGCTTTATTTGTACGAACTTCTGAAGGGGATCCTTGAGCTATTTCTTTTCCATAATTGATAACATAAATATCATCGCATAAATGCATTACCAATTTCATATCGTGCTCAATTAACATTATCGCCATATCTTCTGAAACTAAGCTTCTAATAAAATCAGTCAACACTATAGTTTCATGTTCATTCATGCCTGCCGCAGGTTCATCTAACATCAATACCTTAGGTTCTGAAGCAAGAGCTCTTGCAATTTCCAATCTCCTTTGGAGTCCATAAGATAAAGAACTTGGTTTTTCATATCTCATATCATATAAGCCAACTCTATCTAAAAGTTCCAATGCAACTTTTTTATTTTCTCTATTTTCGTTGACATGTTTCTTTGTTTTGAAAATTGCATCTAACATAGTTTCTTCTTCATTACTATGTCTTCCAACTAAAACATTTTCCAATACATTCATATCCTTAAATAATCGAATATTTTGAAAAGTCCTTACTAATCCTTTCTCGTTAATTTGATATGTAGGATATCCAGTAATATCATTATTTTCAAATATAATCTTTCCTGAAGAAGGTTTATATATTCCAGAAATCAAATTAAATAAAGTAGTTTTCCCAGCACCATTGGGACCTATTACTCCTTGAATCTGCCCAGTAAATACATCCAAAGTTATATTATCTACAGCCAAAACCCCTCCAAAATTTTTAGAGACTTTTTCAATTTCTAGAATTTTTTTCATATAGCAATTCATCCTCCTTCATTGACAATTTTTGGTTTATCTGACCAAAATTTACTTTACCCATCAATCCAGAAGGTCTAAAAATTACTGTAACAACCAAAATAAATCCATATATAATTTGTCTATAGTCAGCCATAAACCTCAATAATTCTGGCAAAAGACTCAGAGTAAAAGCTCCAATAATACTTCCAGGCAAGCTTCCTAATCCTCCAAAAATTGCCATTGAAAGAATTAAAATTGATTGCTCAAAATTGAAAGCATTCGGATCTATAAAACTCATATAATGGGCATAATATGCTCCCGCTACACCAGCTATAGCTGCAGAAAATGAAAACATTAATACTTTATATCTATATACGTTTACCCCCATGGAAGCGGCTGCTAGTTCGTCATCTTTTATAGCAGTTATTGCTCTTCCGTGTGAGGATTTAAGAATTCTATTTAAAAAATAAAGTACCAAAACCAGCAATATTACTCCCACATAATATTTAGCTTTATATGAGTTAAAAGTTGTTCCAAAAAATTTAATACCTTGTATTCCTGAAATTCCTTGTGGTCCTCTTGTAAGTTCCATCCAATTGAGCTCTACCATTCTAACAATTTCTGAAAAACCTAATGTTACAATTGCAAGATATCTACCTTTAATCCTAAGTGTTGGCAAACCGAGTAATGCGCCAAAAATTCCAGCGACTAAAATTGCACAAATACAACCAATAATAAAGTCCACTTGAAATCTAGTTGACAAAATGGCTGCGGTATACGCACCTAGCCCAAAAAAAGCAGCTTGTCCCAAAGATGTTATTCCAACATACCCAGTTATTAGATTTAATGACAACGTCAAAATAGCATAAACAAAAAAAAGAATTGCCATACCTAAATAATAAGAATTAGAAATAAAAATTGGAAAAGTTAAACATAAAGCTAAAAATATAGCCAAAATTATTTTTTGATTTTTTGCAATAAATTTTAAAGAACTATTAATCATCTTCTTCATAATTTCTCCTATACCTTATCCACAGTCTTTTTACCTAGTAATCCAGATGGCATTATCAATAAAACGACTAGTAAAATTACGAAGGCTACTATATCTCTATAACCTGAACTCACATATGCAGCAAATAAAGTCTCTACAAGTCCTATAACTAGTCCACCTATTGCAGCTCCTGGCAAAGATCCCATTCCACCGAGAACAGCTGCAGCGAATGATTTTAATCCTACAGAAGCCCCCATTAAAGTATCTACTCTCTGATAATACATTGCAACTAACAGGCCAGATATTGATGCAACTGCAGTTCCAATAAAAAATGTCAACGTAATCACTCGATTCACATTTATTCCCATAATTTTTGCTGCACTTACATCTTGAGATATTGCTCTCATAGCTTTTCCAAGCTTGGTTTTAGTTACAATAAATGAAAGTATTGACATTATAACTATTGTAAATACCAGTATAACAATCTGTATCCATTGAATTACTACTCCATTTCCAATTGTGAATTTTCCTAAATTTAATAAATCTGGAAAGTGTAAAGGTACTGTACCAAAAATCAATAGCACTGAGTTATTAATAATTGTTTGAACTCCTACAGTACTGATTAAACTAGAAATTGGATCTCCACTTTTAACACGAATTGGTTCCAAAGCAAGTTTATCCATTAAAGCTCCCAAAAATGAAGTTATTAAAATAGAACTAATAAAGATAACAATAAGTGCAAGCATTGGAGAAACGTTTGCAAGATACTTAACTAAAATGAATTGTCCTATGTATGCCGCTAGCATATAAAATGAGCTGTGTGCAAAGTTCGTTAACTCGAGTACACCATACACCATATTGAACCCAATTGTAACAAGTGAATAGATACTTCCAATAACTAGCCCGTTGACAATCTGTTGAAATAACATAAATTACCCCCTGCGTTTTTTTATTATTGGATCCTTTAATAAAACAATGATACTCTAATATATGTAAATCTAAAATAAAACTTCTGATATATCACTGATATTTCATATGATATAGCATTTAATTTCAAATGTCAATCTAAAACCTATTCTCTTTTGAACCCTTTAATATCGTAACTTAGATGTTTGATAGCTTTTTCCTTATTTTCATCAAGAATGGCTTGCAAGATAATTTCATGATCGTTAGTATATACATTCTTATTTAGTTCTTCCCAACGCTCGCTATAATTTTGCACAAAAAATCTTAGCATTTTTTTCATTGTATCATCCAAATAATTAATTATATGTCTATTATTTGAAATACTTAAAATTGTTTTATGAAATCTAACATTATTATCCCATTCTTCAAAAAAATCTATATTATTCTTTACGATTATGTGATCATATTTTAAGACTTCTACTATTTCTTTATTGTTCATAAGAAGATTCCAATTTCTAGATAAAGATTCACATTCTATTATTTCTCTAAAGTTTATCATTTCAATTAATTCTTTCGAGTCAATTGGAACTACTTGATAGCCGTATCTTGGCAAAACTTTGAGAATATTCTCATTGCATAGCTCATTTAAAGCGTCTCTAATTGGTCCTCGTCCAATGTCAATGTGTCTTTCAATATCTGATAAATTGAAAATTTCGTTTGGTCCCACTACGTTATTAATCAAGAGATTGTAAATACTAATATATGCTTTTTCTTTAAGTGTTTTATTTTTCATGTAGTTCCCTCCTAACTTTATATTTTTATAAATTAAAGCATTTCAATTTTTATTTTACTAGAAAATTCTTCTTCCCCAAGTTGAATAATTAATTTTCTCAGTTGTTCTTTTAATATATGATTTTCTGAGTTGATTTCAATTTCTGGATAAATACGCTTACAATCCATATAATTTTTTTTACCTTGTAAAATTTGTGCATTTAATTCTCCACAGGTCATTCCGCAAAGTCTACATCCCATTTCATCTTTATAACCTATTGTAGGATGAACTTTTTCTACTACATAATCTACAAGTTCTACGATATCATCATGGGTTCTAAATGTTTTAATTCCATTTATTTCTTTTGTTTTATCGGCAATTTTTCCGGAAATTGCAAATGTAGTATTTCCGATTATCATTTCAGTATTTTCTTCGGTAAAGCCTGTTACTATTCTAGGTAATGGCTCATTTTTTCCGCCTTCGATAATTAAAAAGTCAAAAT